>OMIE01000180.1 GCA_900299025.1 Burkholderiaceae bacterium | reverse complement strand
GACGATTCAATGATTCTTTTCATAACCATTACAGGCTTTCTCCGAGCAAACTGCGGGCTAACAACGCAAACGAACGAACAGGGTCTCCTGATCATTCGGTCACACTAAGGCTCGACTATCGACCGCCATTTGACGTGCAAGCCATGCTCGATTTTTGGCGGATTCGTTCGCTGAATAATCTTGAACTAATTGGCGCACACGATCTTTTTCGAACACTGGCTATCGTGCATCCTGCGTCACCAAGCAGGCATTTAGTTGGGTGGGTTCACTGTTGCTTTGATCCACTACGACCTCTACTTAGCCTAACAATCAGTGAGAGCCTACTTCCAGCCATCCATGGTTTGGTGGGTATCGTAAGAGCTGCGTTTGATCTGGATGCAGATCCAGCACTCATTGATGCTTCATTGAGCACTGACTTCCCAGCCAGCGCTGGTCTCCGATTGCCCGGCGCATTTGATGGCTTTGAACTTGCGGTAAGGGCCGTCATTGGTCAGCAGGTAAGCGTTGCAGCCGCAAGAACCTTCGCCCAACGCATTGTGGATCGTTTTGGCACGAGGCTTAGGCTTGTCAGCCCACCCCATCAATTACTCGATACCAATAAGCCCAAGCTCGAACAGTTAAGACTCTTCCCCCGCCCCCAAATACTTGCCCAAGCCTCGAGCGATGCCCTGGGTGCACTAGGCATTGTCAGACAGCGGCAAGTCGCCATTGTTTCGCTTGCGAAAGCGATGGTTTCCGGAGCGATCCGGCTTGATCCGGTCGGCGATGATAAGCAAGCCGTCAGACAAACGGTACAACAGCTCTGCGATTTGCCGGGCTTTGGCGAGTGGACTGCGCAGTACATTGCCATGCGCGCCTTGAAGTATAGCGATGCGTTACCTGCTGGGGATGTCGCTTTGCATCGGGCGCTAGGCCTTCACGGGGAAGTCCTTGCAAAACGGCAAACATTAGAACGCTCAAAGGCATGGATGCCATGGCGTAGCTATGCGGTCATTAGAGCTTGGCACTCGCTTGCTCAAGCAGCCAGCTGTTAGCAAGGTTTGTCAAGAAAACGCTATGTGATTCTAGTCCTGTAGAGGTAGACATTGATGAATTTCGACCATGTTCGCGCTGCCAAACGTATCCATAGCTGCTTAGGCGACATTGTGATTGCCACATCAAACTCGGGTCTTTGCGGGCTTTGGTTTGACGGTCAAAAGCATCAGCCAGGGCTTGACACTGGGCTCTTTGACAGGCCTTGTGATCGATTGATTAATGTCGAATCACAGCTTTGTGCATGGTTTTCTGGAGAATTAAAACGCTTTAATATTGCCTTGGACATAAGCGCTGGCACAAGCTTTCAACAAGCGGTCTGGCATGCTCTTTTAGAGATCCCTCGCGGACAGACAATCAGCTATGCCACACTTAGCGCCACGATTAATCGCCCTAAGGCTAGCCGTGCCGTCGGTGCGGCCGTAGGTCGAAATCCGGTCAGCCTTATCGTACCCTGCCATCGCGTGATAGGTTCACAAGGAGCGCTTACAGGTTATGCAGGTGGTCTGGAGCGAAAACTCGCACTCTTAAAGCTTGAGTCAACGATTTGATCGCTTAGTTTGTTCGTGAGTTAGGCTGCCACGGCAATGACCACAGCGTTTGATTCAACAGCAGCCATAGCGTTGTAACATTGGCGTATAGCATAATCGCCTTAGTTCTTTTTACTCAAGTTTCATATCTTAAAAAGATCAACTCTATGCATCGAAGCGTTTGCTTCTATAAGCTCAATCGTTATTTCCAATGGATCATGTTGATTGGCTTACTGATGTTTGCAGACTCAAGGCTACACGCAGCATCGCTGCAAGTAGCAGTAGCGTCAAACTTCACAGCGCCGATGAAGGCTATAGCAACCGAGTTCGAGCGGGAAACTGGCCACAAGATACAACTCGCTTTTGGTTCCACGGGACAGTTCTACGCGCAGATTCGCAACGGTGCCCCGTTTGTTGTCTTGCTTGCCGCAGATCAGGAAAGCCCACAGCGCCTTGCTGCCGAAGGCCATGCAGTTAAGGAAAGTGCTTTTACCTATGCAAGAGGCCGGCTTGTTTTATGGAGTAAGAAACTTCACTTTGTCGACAGCCACGGTGAAGTTCTTAAATCCGCAGTGTTTTCGCGTCTGGCCATCGCCAACCCAAAGCTCGCGCCATATGGTGCTGCTGCAGTGGAAACCCTAAACAAGTTAGGGCTGTACCAGCAAATTGCTCCAAAAATTGTAGAGGCATCGAATATTGCACAAACGTATCAATTTGTAGCCTCGGAAAACGCAGACCTTGGATTTGTCGCTATGTCCCAGGTCTTTGAGCACGGCAAACTCAAAGAGGGCTCGGGGTGGCTGGTACCAGCAGCGAACCACAGGCCTATCAACCAGGATGCTGTCTTGTTAAAGCATGGACAAGGCAATAGTGCGGCGGTCGCATTACTCAGTTTTCTTAGATCCGAAAAAGCCAAGGTGATCATTCGATCCTTTGGATACGATTTATAAGTTAGAACGTTTTACGGTGAATCAGCTTTCAGACGCGTGGCCAGCGATTGCACTGACACTCAAACTTGCCAGTCTGAGTTCATTTTTGCTGCTTATCATCGCTACACCACTAGCATGGTGGCTTTCACAAACCCAGTCCTTATGGCGTAAACCGATCGGCGCCCTTATCACGCTGCCACTTGTGCTGCCACCGACTGTTCTTGGCTTTTACATGTTGGCCCTACTTGGCCCTCAGGGCTGGGTTGGTCAAGTTACACAAAGCCTCGGGATCGGCGTCTTGTCATTTTCATTTACTGGCTTACTTATTGGATCATTGGTTTTTTCGCTGCCCTTTGCCGTCCAACCTATTCAGTATGCCTTCGAGGCAATCGGAAAGCGCCCTCTGGAGGTTGCAGCAACGCTTCGCGCAAGCCCTATCGACACTTTCTTTTCGGTTGCCTTGCCCTTAGCAAAACCAGGGCTATTAACCGCAACCGTACTCAGTTTTGCTCACACCATCGGTGAATTCGGTGTTGTGCTGATGATCGGCGGTAATATTCCCGGGCAAACAAGGGTTGTATCGACCCAAATCTTTGGCTATGTTGAGTCGATGGCCTACGATGAGGCTCATATGCTTTCTGCCGGTATGCTTGTATTTTCCTTCCTCGTCTTGCTTGCACTCGGACAACTGAAATCACGAAGCGATAAGGTGTTAACGTGAGTCACAAGCAAAGCTTGGCGATTCAGTTAAAGCTCAAGCGTGCGAGTTTTTCGATTGATCTAGAACTTGATTTACCGCTTGACGGAATCACCGCTGTCTTTGGTCCCTCGGGATCGGGAAAAACAAGCTTACTTCGTTGCCTAGCTGGTCTTGAGCATGCCCAAGGCTATATTCGAATTGGCGATCAAACATGGCTTGACAGCGGGCGTCATGTATCGACGCCAACATGGAAGCGCGAAATAGGCTATGTTTTTCAGGAGGCAAGCCTTTTCGAGCACTTAAATGTCCGTGATAATCTTTATTTCGGTCTAAAACGAGTGCAACAATCCCATGGAAGTGCAGGCCTTAACGAGGCGGTCAGCCTTTTAGGTATTGAGCATTTGCTCGGAAGATCGATTCAAAGCCTCTCTGGAGGCGAGCGCCAGCGAGTGGCTATTGCCCGCGCGCTTGCAACCCAACCCAAGTTACTTCTTCTCGACGAGCCATTAGCTTCGCTGGATGTTGCAAGGCGCCGCGAGGTTTTACCATGGCTCGAGAGACTCCATGACGCCTTGAAGATGCCCATGGTCTACGTCACTCATGCCATGGACGAGGTCGCAAGACTTGCTGACTACGTGGTGCTGCTCGAGCAGGGGCGAGTGAGCGCATGTGGACCTTTGACTGAAGTGACCTGCTCACGCGAATTGGCTTTGGCAATCGGCGAAGACGCTGGGGTCATCAGCACCGCAATCGTAGTCGGTCGCGACGAGGTTCATCATTTAGCGCAGCTGCTATTTGGCGACGCTAAGCTTTGGGTACGCGATCAAGGCCTAGTGATTGGGCAGACAGTAAGGATTAGGATGCTGGCAAGAGATGTCAGTCTGACGAAAACTGTACAAGAAGATACAACCATACAAAATCATTTGCCGGGTGTCATCGAATCCATCGATACCTTTTTACACCCAGCACAAGCCGCGGTTCGCGTACGATGTGGGCGAGAGATTTTGATAGCGCATGTTACGCTTCGTTCGCTTCAACGATTAGAACTACGCCCTGGGTCGCCTATATGGTGTCAAGTCAAATCAATCGCTCTTATGATTTAGTTGTTTTGCATAGACTTTGATGAACGATAGCGAGAAAGAAGTAACGAGCGTCGCATCTCTTCTGTCCCGAGTTAACCATCGATGAAAAGGACACAGAATTGGCGAAGCTACTAAAGCTTTATATTGGTAACAAGAATTATTCGTCGTGGTCGATGCGACCTTGGGTGCTGATGAAGCAAGTGGGTATTGCCTTTGACGAGCATATGGTGCGCTTTGACGACTTTTCGTCCGATTCGAGCTTTAAGAAAACGATGGCAAAGCTATGCCCAACTGGCAAGGTGCCGGTTCTTGCTGATGGCAATCTAATGATCTGGGACAGCCTAGCCATCGTCGAGTATCTCGCAGAGCGCTTTTCGTCAATGCATTTATGGCCACAAGATACGCATGCACGCGGACTAGCACGAAGTATTTGTGCAGAAATGCATAGCGGATTTGCTGCGCTGCGAGCCGCCTACCCGATGAATATCGAAGCAAGCCTGCCCCACAGCGGCGAGCTGTTGCTGCGCGATCGGGCAGCCGTCCGCAACGACTTGGCAAGAATCGACCAAATGTGGTCCTCACTGCTTCAATCATATGGCGGACCTATGCTGTTTGGTTCATACAGCATCGCCGATGCTTTTTTTGCCCCAGTGGTGATGCGTATCAAAACCTATGAATTACCGGTTAGCCAATCCGTTGGAAACTACGTGCAAGCATGCCTCGGTACTCGCGGTGTTGAGGCATGGATACGAGAAGCGATGGAGGAGCATGATTTTCGCGACTTCGAAGAGCCTTATCGACTTAAGCCGAATTCGAGTACTTAACGAGGTAAGCACAGTGAAATTGGAGCCCTAAACTTTTTGGGGCTAACTTCCGCCGACTTTTGCGTCCGTTAACCTAACCATGGACGATTTCACTGATGCGTTGATGGTTGCACTACATGCCGGGGCAGACGACCCCGACCGTAGCGCCATGGGTTCGCGCATGAAGACGCTTGTCGCAGAGTTGACCAACGAAGCTAATTCGAAGACGAAAAAGGCGGCTGTTTCTAAAGAACTTGCAAAGATTCGCGAGGCCTACAGGTTGCGACTTTTGTCGAGTTAATGCATGCGTCTTGAGCGTCGAAGACATGTCCTTTCCTGGGTGGCAGGCTCGATCGGAGCCGCCACACTTCATGCTTACGGCGCGCAGCCGCAGTGGCCCATCCGCCCTGTAAGCCTGATTTGTCCATGGGGCGCAGGCGGCGGAACTGACGCTACAGCCCGAGTGCTCGCTGCGATTCTTGAAAAAAACCTTGGCCAGCCCTTTAATGTGATGAATCGAACCGGAGGCTCCGGGGTCGTAGGCCATTCGGCGATTGCCCATGCGCCAGCCGATGGCTATACCTTGGGCATGATTACGGTTGAGATCACGATGCTGCATCATCAAGGGCTAAGCCCTTTGAAGCCGACGAGCTACCGACCACTGGCCCTGCTCAACCTTGACCCGCCCGGTATACAGGTGAATGCTAATACTCCCTATAAATCGGTCAAGGCACTTGCTGATGCGATTAAGTCATCGCCAGCCGGTCAATTTAAGGCCTCTGGCACAGGGTACGGTGGCATTTGGCACTTGGCGCTTATTGGCTGGCTGAGGGCGATGGGTTTGCCAGCAAACCACGTCACCTGGGTACCATCAAATGGGGCAGCACCTGCAATGCAGGATTTAGCTGCAGGTGGTGTTGACCTCGTAACCTGTTCAGTGCCTGAAGCTCGCGCCATGATTGATGCTGGCAAGGCCAGAAGCTTGGCCGTGATGGCAACGCAGCGCAATCCGATATTTAAGGATGTTCCTACACTTAAGGAGAGTCTGGACATCGACTACTCCTTAGGCGCATGGCGAGGTATTGCCGCACCGAAGAGACTACCGGATGGGATCGCAGATCGGCTTGCGGTCGCACTCAAACAAGCCTTTGACTCAACCGTCTTTCAAGATTTCATGAGGGCGCGAGGATTTGGCATGCGCTGGGCAGATGCAGCTGAATTTGCTAGCTTCATGGCGGAGGGGGACAAGTTTATGGCGGCCGCTATCTCGGCAGCAGGTTTGGCGAAGAAGGGCTAAAACGCGATGGACATCCGAGGTTGAGTGCATGCGCCTGCATGATCGAGTGCTTGGGCTCATACTGATTGGACTTGCAGCACTGCTCGGGTTTCACAGCGCTAACTTGGCCGGTCCTTCCGGCGATAGGCTAGGTCCAGGGCTCTTCCCAAATCTTATCGCAATGGGTATCGCCGCTTGTGGCTTAGTAATTAGCTTAAAAGCTCGCAGCAAACCAGGCCCAATGATTGTCGTCGACCCACGACTCAAGCTAGGTTCTGGTCTTTTTGCCGTATCGATCATGCCTGCTGGCGTTATCTTTTATTTGCTCGTGATTGATTGGCTCGGCTTTTTGCTCACAGCCGCCATCATGATTGCCCTTCTTTCTATAGCGCTCGGTGCAACAAGGAAGGCTTCTCTGGTGAACGCCATCCTGGGTGCGCTCTTAGCATATGGTTTCTTCGCGGAACTCTTGCGCGTACCGCTGGCCACCGGCAATTGGCTGAACTATTTTCGCGGTTTTTAGGTGGCCGATGTTGTAATCAGCGAGCATGTGGCAAAGGCCATAAGTCTTGTACTTGATATTCAAGTACTTGGTGTTGTTTTTGCCTCCGCCATCTTCGGACTTTTCGTAGGTGCGATACCTGGCCTGACGGCCACGATGGCTGCCGCTCTTCTTGTTCCCATGACTTTCTTTATGCCACCGTTGCCCGCCCTAGGTGCCGTCGTTGCGGTGAGCGCCATGGCGATTTTCGCCGGCGATTTGCCTGCCGCCATGCTTCGAATGCCGGGAACGCCAGCATCGGCAGCTTATGCCGAAGAGAGCTATGCAATGGCCTTACAAGGTAAGCTCGAGCTAAATCTCAGTACGAACTTGGTATGTTCAGTTGCCGGCGGACTTGTAGGCGTAGGCTTCCTCATGCTTGCAGCACCCTGGCTTGCTGAAGTAGCGATTCATTTTTCCTCCTTCGAGTATTTCTGGCTATCCTGTCTTGGTTTGAGTCGCGCAAGCTTGATCTCAGGCAAGCAAACAAGCCATGCCTTGTTATCACTTTTATTTGGACTCGGTTTTGCATGCGTCGGTATCGACCCTGTAACAGGCGTTGCCCGCTTTACCGGCGAAAGCATTGAACTTGCCGCAGGTATCCATCTCATCCCCAGCATGATTGGCGCATTCGCCTTGAGTGAACTTATGCGAAGTTCGGCCGAACAAGGTTTAAGTCTTGCGCCAGTCCAAGAGAAAGTCGGTGCGCTTTTTTCAAACATTCGCTTCGTCGCAAGAACCTATTGGCAAAACTTTTTGCGAGGTTCATTGCTTGGTACCGCCATCGGTGCATTACCCGGGGCCGGAGCCGATGTGGCGGCTTGGATTTCATATGCCATGGCTAAGCGATTTTCAAAGCAGCCTGAGCAGTTTGGAAAGGGCCACCTCGAAGGCATCGTCGAGTCAACCTCGTCGAATAATGCTGCGCTTGGCGGTGCGTGGATTCCCGCTCTCGTCTTTGGCATACCTGGCGACTCTGTGACTGCCATTGTGATCGGGGTGTTATACATGAAGGGCATGAACCCAGGCCCAAGCATCTTTAGCCAAACGCCCGATCTCGTTTACGCGCTTTTTATACTTTTTATACTAGCAAATCTACTGATGCTTCCCCTTGGATGGTTAGCCATTAAGCTTGCAGCACGGCTTTTTAGAACGCCACGCGCCCTACTGCTTCCAATGATTTTGATGACCTGTGTACTTGGATCCTATGCCATGACAAACAGCAGCTTCGGCATCGTGTTGATGCTATTTTTCGGAATCTTGGCATGGCTTATGGAGTCGCACGATATCCCCATTGGACCGATGATGCTGGGGATTGTGCTTGGTGGGCTTTTAGAGCAAAGTTTTATGACATCCATGATAAAAGCTGATGGACACATCATTGGCTTTTTCGAACGTCCGATCGCAGCCGGCCTTTCAGTGATTACGCTCTGTGTTTGGTCGATCATGCTTTATCGATTGCTATCTGACATTTCAAATCAAAACGCAAGGAGACAGGAATGAGAGATTCAATTCGTCGGCTTAAGCAGCGTGTAGCAAAACTCGCGATCGCCGTCATGTTTGGATGTTCGGCATCACAGGCTATGGCAGCGTGGCCCTCCGACCAGCCAATCAATATGATTATTGCCTATGCTCCTGGCGGCGGTACTGATATCGTCGCAAGAAGTCTTGTTCCATTTATTGAACGACATCTCGGTGACGGCGCAAAGATTAACATTTTGAATCGTCCAGGTGCCGGCGGCGGCATCGGGTTTGCTGCGATCGCAAATGCCGCAGCAGACGGCTACACAATAGGCTTCATCAACACGCCACCCATCATTACCATACCGATCGAGCGACAGGCAGCATGGACGTTATCAAGCTTTGACTATTTGGGAAATATTGTCGATGACCCAGGGACTTTTTGCGTGCACCAAGACAGCCCCATAAAAAGCCTCGCCGAACTCCAAGCTTTCGCGAAGAGCAATCCAAAAAAAGTAACAGTCGGATCGACTGGGGTCGGTTCCGATGACCATCTTGCCATGTTGATGTTTGAGAGGGCCGCCGGTGTTGCACTAACCCACGTACCTTTTAAGGGTAGTTCAGAGACACGGACTGCCATCACCGGCAAGCATATTACGGTAGCTGCCATCAACGTTGGCGAGGCATTGCAGTATTTAAAAAGTGGCTCGCCGCTGCGCTGTCTCGGGCAAATGACAGCCCAACGCATGAGCATGGCACCCGATTGGCCCACATTCAAAGAGCAAGGGTTTGCCTTCGAAATGGCCTCCTTGCGTGGCATTGCCGCACCGCGTGGACTACCGAGCACTGTCCGAGAGCGCCTAGCCCGAGCCATCGAGCGAGCTGCTAATGATCCAATGTTCAAAGACGCTGCCGAGCGCGCATTTGCCCCCGTTCGATTCCTTGCACCCAATGCTTACGAGGCTGAGATTCGCGCCGGGGACAGCCAGTTTAGACAGTTATGGAAAGACATGCCTTGGACCGACCGCTAAGCCTATGCTTAGCCGCTGATCGGCGGCCTTTGATCGAGAAGGCCACTGGCACGCTCAAATAGCGAGGAAAGTTTTAAGAGCTGCTGATCGGCGCGCAGTGGTCCAACGACTTGCAAACCGATCGGCATGCCCTCATGATCAAAACCGCAGGGAAGACTAATCGCTGGGTGTCCTGTCATGTTAAAAGGCATCGTATTGGGAAACCAATTGGCCCGAAGCTCGTCGAAGTGCTTCCCATCGATATCAATACCAGAAAACAGATCATGATCAATCGATAAAGCCGATCTGGAAACTGTAGGCATTGCTAAAAAGTCACATCGCTCAAACATTGCCTGAACGCTCAAAAAGAGCCTGCTACGCTCAAACATAGCTTGTTGATAGGCCATGGCACTAATGTCTTCCGCTAGCGCAAGTTGCCGATGAAAGGTATCGCTAAGATCGGGCCCGAAGCGAGCAGCTAAATCAGCAAATCGTGTTCTCCAAACTGTATGGTTAATCGTTCGCCAAATGGGTTCGATATCCATGCCCTTGCCATCCACAAGTTCAATGCTTGCACCAAGATTGCTGAGTCGATTAAGTGAGGCTTCAAACACCTCTGCCGCGGCGGCTGAAAGTGGTCTGCCAGGCGGCACTGACCAGGCAATGATTCGCGTGCCACGAAGACTCGCCATCGACGCTAGATTGGTTGAAAAATTGGAAGGGTTATATCCACTTGACCAAGGATCGCAGGCGTGCTGACCACCCATTACATCTAACATGAGGGCGGTATCTTCCACATGCCTCGTCATTGGCGTGACATACGTTTGATTGCCGAACAAGTCTTGTGCTTGGCTGTGAGGAATAAGTCCAAGACTTTGCTTGATCCCGACAACCCCGGTGCAGGCGGCCGGAATGCGCGTCGACCCTCCCCCGTCGGTGGCAACGGCCAAAGGCGCAATACCAGCCGCAACCGCAACCGCTGCGCCGCCACTCGAGCCGCCACAGCTTCGACTCAGCTTCCATGGGTTTGACGTCTTGCCAAATAGGGGCGAGTCGGTTAGACACTTTGATCCAAACTCGGGTGTAGTCGTCTTCCCGAGTAGGATCGCACCTGCCCCACGAAGCCTTGCAACCGCCACCGCATCGTCGTTAGGCACAAAATCCTTTAGCGGCAGCGCTCCAAAACTTGTTGCAACATCTTTTGTATGCACAATATCCTTAACCGTAAACGGGATCCCATGGAGAATGCCTCCGTCCTCTCCTTTCATAAGGGCAACCTCAGCTCGCCTTGCTTCTTTCAAGGCGAGATCGCTACAAATCGTAATAAAACAATTCAAGATCGGTTGCAGCTGATGCGCTCTATCGATGCAATAAGTCATCAGCTCAACTGGCGATAGTTTTCGCCGCTTGATCAGTGCTGCAAGCTCTAGCGCTGATAACTCACTTAGTGATGTATTCATCGTCCAGCCGGCCCTTTTAGTTTCTGGGAAGCATATTCGCAATCAGCATACAAGCTATGCGACCATCGACAACAAAGGGTGTTTCAAGACGACAAGAAATGCTTTAATGCAGGCATGTGAAGCAGCATTTCGGATGGAGGAGTTGATATGACATTGCCTAAAGCGCGTATCGCCATCTTTTGTGGCGATCCAGCAGGCATTGGCCCAGAGTTAGTACAAAGGCTACTCGATGACCCTAAACGATATGAGCATGCCCATATCCATCTGATCGGACAACAAGTCGCACTTAAAGTTCCCGCCTCGGTTACCGTTCATACTTGGGATGGCTTGCTGGCACCACCTTTTGATCCGGGTGAAGCTGGTGCTAGCAATGGTTGCTACATGCTTGAGGGTTTGCGGCAAGGCCTCGCTCTGGCGCAAGAAGGTGCCGTCGATGCGCTTTGCTTTGCCCCGTTGAATAAAGCTGCTTTGCGAGCTGCTGGCATGCATCAAGAAGACGAACTGAGATGGTTTGCCGATTTCCTCAACTTCAAGGCAAGCTGCGGTGAGCTCAATGTATTGGAAAACCTTTGGACCGCTCGCGTGACCTCTCATGTTGCCTTACGTGAGGTGAGCAGTCTTTTAAGTCCGCAAAAAGTCGCTGCAGCGATTACTATGATTATTGATTCACTCAAGCGGGCTGGGTTGGAGCAGCCACGCATTGCTGTTTGTGGTCTTAATCCTCATAACGGCGATAACGGCAACTATGGTGATGAAGAAGCTCGCTTGATCGAGCCAGGCATCGAATTGGCAAGGGCAAATGGCTACACTGCCGAGGGACCTTTTCCCGCCGATACAGCCTTTGTTCGGGCCATCCGCAAGCCCGATGGCTACGACGGTGTAGTCACGATGTATCACGATCAAGGCCAGATTGCAATGAAGCTACTCGGCTTTGAGCGGGGGGTCATTGTTCATGGCGGCCTTCCCTATCCAATCACTACGCCAGCCCACGGGACGGCTTACGATATCGTGGGCGAGGGAAAGGCAAACCCTCAAGCATTTTTCAATGCCTTCGATCTTGCTTGTAGAATGGCTGTATCCGGTAAAACGATATAGCGTTATTAACGAAGATATCTTGACGCTCCGATACAGTCAGGTATTGCAACATCTCGTTGATACCAAGCACCTGCGCAAGATAGCCAACCCTGAGTCCTGCCACTGGAAAATTGCTGGCAAACATACAGCGCGACGGCCCAAAGATATCAATGGCCTCCACGACAACCCTTCGATTGGATTCAACAGTCCAAGCTGCATGTAAGAGTCCTAATTCACTAATCTTACAAAACACCTGAGGCATAGCAGCTAATGCTCTCATCCCCTCACGCCAATGAGCCAGTCCATCCTCGCTACGATCCCAGGGCAAGCCTGTGTGATTCAGCACAATCCTAAGTTCTGGAACTTTCGCGATCAGCTTTGCTGCTTCTTTCAGATGCCAAAACGGAACGCGCAGATCCCAGGACCAATCACGAGCAGCGAGCTGACGCATCCCTGCAAGCCAGTTGGGATCAGACATCGAACCAGAACCTTGTGGAAAAGGCGATGTCGGACTATCAGCCGTTAGAGGCTTCGAGCGCAATCCCTTCACCATAGGGTACTTTGCATGAGCCATGAGCCGATCTTCTAGCTGGGGATCGTGAAGCCAGGCATGTGCAACCACGGCATTGGGCACACCGTGTGTTTGTTGTAATCTGTGTAACCAACGTGTTTCTTCAAGAGCTAGCGAGCGGGCGCACTCCGCTTCAACATGAACCGTCGCAAGTACATCCACACCAAAAGCATCAATCGCGTAATCATCGGGCAAATAATTACGCCTTAAAGCGGTGTAATCCCCAAGTAAAAAGGGCTTTGGTTCCCCCAGTAGCCAATCATGCCAACCTAATGACAGGTCCCAAAAATGATGATGCGAATCGACAACTTCGAGTTTATTCACTGCGAGATCAAGCTCCATGTGGGATTCATGTTTGCCACCATGAAGTGATCGGTTCCATGGTAGCTCGGACTATCGAATGGTATAACGATAACGCTCCACAGCCGCTTACGTCATTGAGGCATGGTTTTGAGTTAATTTGCCATATAGATGCCCTCGATCAGCAAGGTCGCGCCGAGGTGACGTGGGCACAACTGGCATTTGGGTACAAAAAATCGTTTTGTCATATGGTTTATATTTATATCAACACTAAACACGGATCACTTTGATCAAAGGAATCGTTCATGACATCACACCAAGATCAGCATCAAGAACCGTTGAAAGCCATGGAGGAGCGCCTAAAGCATTTGTTCCCCGGTTTACTTGGCATCGAATGGACGAAACTTGACCCCGAACATGTCCAAGCCCGCTTGCTGGTTCGTGCGGAACTTTGCACCGTAGGCAATAGTTTGCATGGGGGCGCATTTATGGCCTTAGCCGACACGGTCGGCGCTGTGGCAACCTTCATTCAGCTGCCAAAAGGTGCACGGACGACGACCATCGAATCAAAAACCAATTTTATGCGCGGCGCCCCAGTGGGAAGCTTCGTTCAGGCCGATACGCGCCCCTTACACCGCGGTCGTAGCACCCATGTGTGGGAAACTCGGATCACGGATGAGGCAGGAAAACTGTGTGCGACTGTCACCCAAACCCAAATGGTGCTCCTTCAGTAAACCTAACCTCACGCTCGCAGTAACCGAGCGCAGCCTGCCACCACGCCGCCAAATGCCGGGTTTCGTTAAGCGTCGGCAAAAGAGACGTGAGCCGCGACGATCCGCCAACCAGTTGTCGTGAGCAGCCAACTTTGCTGCTGTCGGCCCTGTCTTTGCTCACCAGGGCGCGTAAAGACACAACTCGCTGTACCAAAGCAATCACCATACGTGGTGATCAGCACATCTGCAATACTTCGGCGATAAGTGCCGCCTGGCCCTGGCGGCCTGGAGCGGCGAAACTCGGCAATGGCCTGATGCCCAACAAGGTGCTCTTTTACATGCGTGCCGAAACGGATCGTGCGCTCATCGAAAAAAAACAATTCATTTAAGCGATCGATATGATTTGTAACTAAAGCCTCTTCATAGTCATAGAAGGCTTTGCTTAGTGAGGCAAGAACATCGGGCCGATTAATGTCCATCGTTATAGCTGCTGGGTGCTCAAAGACTGAAATCCTAAACTAAAAAGACGAGGCAAGAAGGCTTGCCTGATTCCCAGTGCTGTGATGCAATGGCCATTGAAAATAAATAAAAACAGTTTCACCAACGATCAAAACACCGGAGGAGTCATGATGCGTCGCATCAAAACAATCGTAAGGTCTATCGCTACAGCCATAAGTTTGTCGATTGCAAGCGCAAGTGCGCTGGCACAACAGACGATTCAAGTCGCCTACATTGATCCCTTATCAGGGGGCGGTGCAAGTATTGGCGAACATGGACTTAAACACTTTCGCTACATCGCTGATCAGCTCAATACTGCAGGCGGCGTGCTCGGCAGAAAGTTTGAAATCGTAGCCTTTGATGGAAAAACGAATCCGCAAGAAAGTATTGTTCAAGCGCAAAAAGCCATCGACCGCGGGATTCGAATCATCACGCAGGGCAACGGATCATCGGTTGCTGCAGCACTTTCTGAATTTGTTGCAAAGCACAATGCCCGCAATCCAGGCAAGGAAGTTATTTACTTGAACTATGCAGCGGTCGATCCTTCGCTGACCAATGATAAGTGTAACTGGTCGCATTTTCGATGGGATGCCGATTCCGATACCAAGATGGCAGCGCTTACAAACTTCATGAAGGCGAGGCCCAGTGTTAAGAAGGTCTACCTGATCAACCAGGACTACTCTTTCGGGCACTCGGTTCGCGCTCAGGCAGTGGCCATGCTCAAGGAGAAACGACCCGACGTTCAGATCGTTGGTAACGAGTTACATCCCCTACTCAAGATCAATGACTTTGCTCCCTATATTGCAAAGATCAAAGCTTCGGGTGCTGACTCGGTCATCACCGGAAACTGGGGACAGGACATTGCGCTGCTGCTTAAAGCAGCAGCCGATGCAGGCCTTAAAGTCGACTGGTATACCTACTATGCCGGTGGGGCTGGCGGACCGACGGCAATCAAGCAAACGGGGCTGGCCGATCGTGTTTTCGCAGTTGTTGAGGGTCATGCCAACGTGCCACATCCGCCATCGCAGGCCATTGAGGCTGACTTCCGTCCTCGCACGGGACAGGCAGTTTGGTATCCACGAGCGTTTAATCAGATGTATATGCTATCTGAAGCAATAAAAGCTGCCGGTGCAGTGGATGCAAAAAAGATCGCTCAAAAACTTGAGGGCATGAGGATTACGACGCATAACGGCGGTGTGGGATACATGCGAACCGATAATCACCAGTTCATCCAAGATATGTTTATCGCCTCATTCGGACCGCTACCCGCCGGCGCAAAGTATGACGAAGAAGGCACAGGTTGGGGATGGAAGACTTTAGGGAAAGTCGAAGGCAAAGATACCGAGCTCGCTACCACCTGCAAGATGAGCCGTCCCTACTAGACGCGTTTTTAGAACGCAGGCAGATTCAGGTTTCTGAGGACGGCCATGCTTGAGCTGATTCTGTTTTCAAGCCTTAACGGTGTCCTGTACGGCATGTTGCTGTTCATGATGGCGGGCGGGCTGACGCTCATCTTTTCGATGATGGGCGTTCTCAACTTTGCGCACGCGAGCTTTTACATGCTTGGTGCTTACTTTGGCTTTGAAATCGCCAAGCATCTTGGCTTTTGGATTGGCCTATTCGTTGCCCCACTACTCGTTGGGCTTGTCGGCGCATTGATAGAGCGTTTTGGATTGCGGCAGGTTCACAAGCATGGCCATGTCGCTGAGCTCTTGTTCACCTTTGGGCTCGCCTTTGTGATCGAAGAAGTGGTTCAGATGATATGGGGCAAGCTGCCGGTTGATTACCGTGTCCCAGAGGCCTTGGATTTTGTGGCCTTCACCATGTTCGGAACAACATACCCGGCTTACAAGGTCTTTATGCTAAGCATAGCGATTGGTATGTTTATCGCATTGTTATGGGTTTTAACCAAGACAAGGGTCGGCCTAATTATCCAGGCTTCGCTCAGTCACCCCCACATGGTTGCCATGCTAGGACATAACGTACCGCGTATTTTTATGTTGGTATTTGGAGGCGGATCGGTACTGGCCGGGCTCGCCGGTGTGATTGCGGGCCCTGCGCTGGTCACACAGCCCTCGATGGCAGCGCTTCTTGGGCCGATTCTATTTGTCGTTGTGGTGCTCGGTGGCCTCGGTTCGCTCACAGGCGCGTTTGCTGCTTCGTTGCTAATCGGCTTAGTGCAGACCTTCGCGGTAGCGATTAATGTTTCCTTATCCGATGTTTTTGCATTTATGCCCTTTAATCCACAAGTGGGTACGGTTCTTGGCGATCTATGGAGCGTAACCGTGGCACAGGTGGCGCCCGTCATACCTTATCTTCTCTTGATCTTGATTTTGATCTTCCGACCTACGGGTCTCATGGGCAATCGGGAAACATAGCATGAAGCGTTATGCAATTTGGCCCCTGGCAGCGCTTGTTTTGTTAGCCCTACCCTTTGTCTTCGACTCGGGCACCTCATTAACGAAAATGAGCCTCATGTGCATCATGGCGGTCTTTGCTCTCAGCTACAACATGCTGCTCGGACAAACCGGCATGCTTTCATTTGGTCACGCTGTGTATTACGGGCTAGCTGGCTTCATGTCGATTCATGCGCTACAAATACTGGCAGGGCCTTCGGCATCGATGCCTTTAATCGTCGTACCGATCGTAGGCGCTATGACTGGTTTGCTTTTCGCGCTTATTTTTGGATGGGTTTCGACCAAGCGCGCTGGCACTGCTTTCGCGATGATTTCGCTCGGACTTGGCGAGCTTGTCGCAGCTTCGTCGCTGATTATGCGTTCGTTTTTCGGCGGCGAGGAAGGGGTTAGTGCGGATCGCTCTAAGCTTGCAGCTTGGCTCGGCCTAGACTTTGGCGCCCAAATTCAAGTCTATTATCTCATCGCAGCGTGGACTTTTTTTGCGGTCCTAGCGATGTTTGCGATCACCCAAACGCCATTCGGACGGATGGCCAACGCTGTTCGCGAGAATCCAGAGCGCGCGGAGTTTATTGGGTACTCGACCCAAATGATTCGCTTTATCTCCTTTTGTCTTTCAGGCACTTTCGCTGGGATCGCGGGCGCACTTGCAGCGATCAATTTTGAGATCATGAATGCGTTGTCTGTAAGCGGTGCACAGTCCGGTGCTGTGCTTCTGATGACTTATATCGGCGGCGTTGGACATTTCCTCGGCCCCATTCTGGGCGCCATGCTGATTACAGCCTTGCAAATTTCTCTTAGTGACTACACCGGCGCATGGATGCTCTACTTTGGGCTAATGTTTATACTTGTAGTGATGTACCTGCCAGGAGGACTTGCCGGTTTGATCATGGCCCATGAACCCGTCGTTCGAGCCGGCCACCTGCAGCGTCTCATTCCAGCCTATCTTCTGGCAGCAGTACCAGCAATGATTTGCCTGTCCGGTGCCGTTGCAATTGTTGAGCTAGCTCACCACGCGCTTGTAAAAGCTGCGACCGAAGGCCCTCAAATGTCCGTCATAGGTATTGAGTTTTCGAGTAAAGCACCCATCCCCTGGCTTGTTGCGATAGGACTTTTTGTGACCGGTTTGCTCCTTAGCCGTATGACCTGGCCGCGTGTTAGGGATGCATGGTCTGAGGTTCATTTGCTGATGAAACAATCATGACAGCGACAATCGATCAGCCACAGCAATCGCCCACAGCGGAGAAGGCGTCGAGCGCGCTGCAATTGCGTGATGTGCGTAAGCAGTTCGGCCAAACGGAGATTATTCGCGGCGTCGACTTGGAAGTCCAGACTGGG
This sequence comes from Burkholderiaceae bacterium, assembly GCA_900299025.1. GTDB lineage: Bacteria > Pseudomonadota > Gammaproteobacteria > Burkholderiales > Burkholderiaceae_E > UBA3064. The sequence continues at coordinate 8,160 of OMIE01000180.1, read as the reverse complement.
AAGCGACACGCACTGATCGGGCCCAATGGTGCGGGAAAATCAACCCTATTCCATTTAATCAGTGGACGAATTGCCTTGAGTTCAGGCGATATTGCTGTGCTTGGACAAAGCATCGTCGGCAAGCGGCCCTTCGAGATCAATCGGCTTGGGCTTTCGCGCAGTTTTCAAGTCACCAATATTTTTCCCCGCTTAACGGTTTTTGAAAATATTCGTTGCAGCGTTTTATGGCAAATGGGTCACCGATATGCTTTCTGGTATGGCGTATCGAAACTAAAAGCTGTCACCGAGCGCTGCGAACAGGTGATGGATCAGATCAACTTAAGCCAGCGAAAAGATACAGCAGCGGGCGTGCTCACCTATGCCGAACAACGAGCGCTCGAAATTGGGCTTGCGATCGCTGCTAATCCAAAGATCATCATTTTGGATGAGCCAACCGCTGGGATGAGTCGATCGGAAACTGCTTATGCTGTTGATTTGATCCGCAAAGTGAGCGAGGGCAAGACCTTGTTCATGGTAGAACACGATATGAGTGTCGTATTTGGGCTTGCCGATCGAATCTCTGTGCTTGTTTATGGCCAGGTCATCGCAAGCGACACACCGGAACGCATCAGAGGCAATCAAGCAGTCCGTGAAGCCTACCTTGGTCAGGCAGAAGAGCATACCGCCTAGGTTTATCATGCTAAATTCTAGACATTTTTAAGGTAAGCCCATGGCAGAGCCGATGCTCAAAGTGAGCGATTTGCACGCGTACTACGGCAAGAGTCATATTCTGCAAGGCGTGAGCTTTGATGTGTTTCCGGGCGAAATCGTGAGTTTGCTGGGCCGCAACGGTGTTGGCAGATCAACCACGATCAAGGCGATCATGGGGGATGTTGTCCCACAAGGCTCAGTACGCTTTAAGGGCAGGGAAATCGCTGGAATGAAGCCTCACGATATTGCCCATCTTGGACTTGGCTATGTACCGGAAAATCGAGATATTTTTCCTTCACTGACAGTGCGACAAAATTTATTGCTGGGCGAAAAACGAGGTGCAAAACAGCCTCGTTGGACGATGAGCGATATGTTTAAACTCTTTCCTCGGCTCGAAGAGCGCGCCGATACACCAGGAGGTGTTCTCTCAGGTGGAGAGCAGCAAATGCTGACGATGTGTCGCACCTTAATGGGAGACCCCGACCTCATTATGATTGATGAACCCACTGAAGGCTTAGCACCCATGATGGTTGCCTTAGTGGGGAAGCTACTTGCAGAGATTGCTCAACGAGGTATATCGATATTACTTGTAGAGCAAAAGCTGACCATTGCTTTAAAAATCAGCCATCGCCTTTATGTCATGGGCCACGGTCATATCGTCTTTGAGGGAAGTCCTCAGGACTTAGTGAATAACGATGAAATTCGGCAGGAATGGTTAGAAGTCTAGGGACGGTTACCAAGTAGACGATTTGAACGACGACGTCTCACCCGCCTGATCCATACAAGTTGTACCAGTACATAGCCAAGCACTGAAAACACGCAGGCGAAGATCAAAGCTCCAAGTGCCATAGGTTTGCCGATGCTGTCCATGTGGCCAACGATTAAATCAAACCATCCGGAAGTCCCGCCCTGGCTGACTTCGGATAAACCCGTACTTAACGCGGATCCCTGGTTGTCGCCTTTTTCGAGTGCAGAAGCATCATGCTGAGCAAGGGAAAGAATCCATCGTCCGAGCTCCCAAGCAGCGTAGTACACAGGCGGAAATGTTAAAGGATTATTAACAATCGTTGCCAAGGCGGCAGCAGGAATATTGGCGCGCAACCACATGGAAAGAACTGCAGCAAGTGGGATCTGGGCAATTGGAATCAGAAATGCGAAAAAAACGCCGATGCCAACCCCCAGGGAAACGCCCTTGCGGTGAAACCGCCAGAGTCGTGGGTGAAAAAGCCGTGGGCCCATCCAGTTCAACCATCGATTATTTTGCATCGACTGCTGGCTTGGGAGCATCTTCTTGAGCCGGTCAATCATTGTCTTGAGATTTTTATGAATAGGCCACGATCATAGCGGTTGCCATGTCGAGCCTACCCTAATCCCCAAGACCTAAGGGCTATGATTCCGGTGAAAGCACCACCTGACCCGTATCCCTTGCATGGGCATTGGGTTCGGTGAGATATTGCGCCCCTTCATTGATGATTTGGAGAGTTGCATGAATAAGCAAAAAAGCTGCCTTGAAGGTCGCCGTCAAGTCCTGATAAGCGCTGCCGCCATACCCTTGGTTGCATTGCCCTCGGCGCCCCTGTTTGCGCAGAGCTACCCAACAAAGACGATTCGACTGATCTGTCCCTTCCCGCCGGGTGGCGCAGTCGATATCGCATGCCGGGCGCTTTCAGCCGAACTGAGCAAACAGCTTGGTACCACCGTCGCCGTCGAAAATCGTCCAGGGGCAGGCGGCAACGTAGGCCTGGTTGAGGCAGTCAAATCAGCGCCTGATGGCTATACGCTTTATATGTCAACCAGTGGTATTCAGGCAATCAATCCAGTGCTTTACAGCAAAATGCCCGCTGATCCAAATAAGGAGTTGGCGCCGATTTCAGCACTTGTTTCTTTAAATAATGTTTTGGTTTTACACCCGTCAGTAAAGGCCAATAACGTTAAGGAACTTATCGCTTATGCTAAGGCAAATCCTGGAAAGCTCACCTATGCATCGAGTGGTAACGGCACCTCAATTCACATGTCAGGGGAGATGTTCAAGGCGCTCGCTGGCGTCGACATGGTTCACGTACCCTACAAGGGCAGCGCACCTGCTGTAACAGACCTGCTCGGTGGCCAAGTGCAACTCATGTTTGACAACATCCCCTCTTCGCTACCTCATATCAAAGCTGGAAAATTGAAGGCACTGGCAACGACTGGAGCCAAGCGCGATCCTGCGCTTGCTGATCTGCCGACGATCGCCGAATCGGGTGTCAGCGGCTACGAATCCGATGTTTGGTTTGGACTGACGGCACCCGTTGCAACGCCCAAGGAAATCATTGCCAAACTCAGTGAGGAATGTCAAAAGGCGGTTAAGGCGCCTGCCTTTGTTAAGCGTATGACAGAGTTAGGCTACAACATGATTGGTACAAACCCTGAGAAGATGGCTGAGATGACAAAGGCAGCGATCACACGATGGGCGCCGATCGTCAAGTCATCGGGAGCAAAAGTTGACTAGATGTGTAGGTTTGTCGGCTGAGCCCTAATTAAAACCTATGGCAAAACCACCGTCGGTCGATATTGATTTAGGATCTTTTTCGGCAAACCCCTACCCGGCGATGGCGACGATGCGTCGCGATACGCCGGTAGCCTGGGTCAATCAGCTTGGTGCCATCGTACTCACCAGACATGCCCACATCACCCAAGCTGAGAAAGACATCGCCTTTTTCAGCTCCCATCAGCCGCAAGGGCTGATGACAAAGCTTATGGGCGAGAACATGATGAGAAAGGATGGCCCAGCACACCTTCGTGAACGAAAGCTGATGCTGGGCACGCTTACAGCACGGCAGGTGCGAGAGCGGTGGATGGCTGTTTTTGAAGCGATCGCAGACGAGGTGTTAAGCGAGCTTGCACTTAAGAAAGAACCCGATTTGATGCGTGACTACGCACTTCCCTTTTCAGGACGTTGCCTACTCGCAATTACAGGATTAAAGGATTGTTCTTATACCGATCTTGATGCTTGGTCGCAGGCCATGATTGATGGCATTGCAAACTATAGCGGTGACGCTGCAGTCGAGTTAAAGTGCAAACAGGCAACTCGCGCAATCGATGATGCGATTGATCAGCATCTCTCTAAGATGTCAGACCACGCCGATGCAAGTCTGCTGAGCGTGATGCACCATGCGGGACTATCAGATGAGTCGCTCAAGGCAAACATTAAGCTCACCATTAGCGGTGGTCAGAACGAGCCCCGCGATGCGATTGGGGGTCTGCTTTGGGTGCTCCTTGCGCGCCCGCATCTTGTTCAGGCCATCGAGCAAGGTTCACTTGATTGGCGAGCGGTGACCGAGGAGTACTTACGATGGCTTTCGCCGATTGGCATGTCGCCCAGGCGAGCCGCGCGCGCTGGCCAATTTGCTGGCTTTGATATCGAGCCCGAGCAACGCATTTTCTTTCTTTTCAGCGCTGCTAACCGAGACGAAGCTGTCTTCGATCAGCCTGATTCATTTAATCCCTGGCGCGACAGTAGCGCTCATATCGCCTTTGGAGCAGGACCTCATTTTTGTGCTGGTGCCTGGGCTGCAAAAGCCATGATTGCCGATGTAGCCCTACCACGATTTTTTGCACGTTTTCCGAGGGCAAAGCTGGCGCAAGAACCGGAGTCGACGATTTTTCATGGTTGGGCTTTTCGCGGCCCGCTCGCGCTTCGAGCATTACTTTAATCAGCAAATGGCTTCATCGAGGCTCGAGACCTCGCCAGCAATGGTCACGCGCCGCATGTCACGACGCTCGAATTGATCGTTATAAGCTCTGCCACGGTGCATCGTTGCCCGGTTATCCCACATAACAAGATCAAAGCATGACCACCGATGCTGATACACACGATCGGGGCGCGTGGCCGCTTCGATCAAGTCACGTATAAGCATCAAGGCCTCGGGCCTTGGCATGCCCTCGATGCCCCCGATGTGAGAGGAAAGAAAAAGGCATACCCTACCAGTGGGTTGATGTCGGCGTACAAGGCGTTGACGAACTGGTGCAAAACGCAATTGCTCTTCCTCGGTAAAACCACTAAAGCCGAGCTGGGCTCGACTGAAAAGCAAGGAGTGCTCGCATATGAGTGGCATCAATGCATTGCCTTCTTTGGTACCAAGCGCCTCATAGGCGAGTCGCGTATCACAAAATTCGGTCTCGCCACCTTGACTTGGAATCTCTCGAGCATGCAAGAACGAGTACTTGGCCGGCTTGACTTTGAAGCTGCTATCGCTATGCCAGAGTCGATTACCGAGATTAAACATGCGACGGCGATCGTCGACCGCGAGAATCGTCCCAGCCTCATTGAGGTTAGAAATATCATTAAGTTGAGGGTGAGCCAAGCGATGCTTTTCAACCGCCACCGTTGCACGACTCGCTTCCATCTCACCGAAATAGCGCGCAAATCGAATCTGGGCTCCGTCGTCGAGCATCTGCTGTGCGAAAACCAGAACAGCAAAATGATCTATCGCCTGCTGAATGCTTGCAACCACCTCGGGACTCAAGGCCTGGCTTAAGTCAAGGCCATGAATCCGAGCACCGAATCCAGCTGGTAAGGATTCGATCTCAAAGGCTGAGGACTTAGTGTCAAAAAACATGCCAAATTCCTCTGTATCAGCTAAATTGTGCGTTAGGCAAGCGCTGTAGCGTCGGTGCTTGCTCACCTAAAAAATCAAGAGGAGACATACAAGCATGGAAAACATGCTCGATGCCTGCCGCAGAAACGGCAAGCGTAAACCTGAGGAGATATGCTTTTCAAGTCCAAAGCGCGATTGGCGTTTCGGGGACCTAGAATCGTTGAGTAATCGGCTGGCGCAAGCGATGCTTGCTCTTGAACTTGTGCCTGGCGACCGGATTGCCTGTCTGACCAAGCACGCGGCGCAATGTACAGCCATGACACTTGCCGCACAGAAAATTGGCGCTGTTTGCATGCCGGTTAATTGGCGCCTTGCGGCTACTGAGGTCAGTTATATTCTTAACCATGGCCAGGCAAAAGTCCTGATGACCGATATCGATTTTGTAAACATTCTCAACGTGATTGAGTGCCCAAGTCTTAAAAAGATCGTACTTAGCGAGGACTCAATCGCCAACTCACCACCTCTGGATCATCGGCAATCCCTTGAGACTTGGGCGCAGGCCTTCCCCGATGATGATCCCGGCTACATGCCACACCCCCAGGAGACTGCACTTCAACTTTACTCGTCAGGGACAACTGGTCTGCCCAAAGGCGTTGAATTGAGTCATCGCTCGCTTAGTGCTGCATTTCAAGGTCCGGTTCCAGAAGCTATTTCCTATCGCGGTGAAGGCTCGATCATGCTCAACGCGCTTCCTAGCTTTCATATCGCCGGCATAGGGATTGCTCTTATGACATACAGCCTGGGTGGCAAAAGCGTTCTTGTTCCAGACTTCATACCAAACCATGTACTCGATGTGATTGTGGAGCATCGAATCACCCATGCCTTTCTCGTACCCGCAATGATCCAGTTTTTACTGCAGGTACCCGGTGCAGCAACCCGCGACTATAGTGCCCTGCAATGCTTATCCTACGGCGCATCACCGATAACCGATCAGGTGTTGGTAGAAGCCATGGCAACTTTTGCTTGTAAGTTTGTGCAAGTCTATGGTTTGACAGAGACAAGCGGAGCAGTCACAGCACTTGCAGCAGAGGACCATGTCAGCGAAGGCCCGAAGTCGGTGTTGCTTCGCTCAGCGGGCAAGCCAATTCTTGGGGTGAGCCTAAAAGTTGTCGATCATGAATCTGGTGAGACCTTGCCTGATGGCGAAGTGGGCGAAATCTGGATTAAGACCTTGCAAAATATGAAGGCTTACTGGCGCAATCCGCAAGCAACCAACGAAGCCTTTGTTGATCGCGATTCAGACGGACTTGGATGGTTTCGATCGGGAGATGCAGGATTTTTGCAAGACGGCTACCTTTTTTTGCACGATCGTATCAAGGACATGATTGTGTCAGGAGGCGAGAATATTTACCCTGCAGAGATCGAGAACGCCATGATGAAACATCCAGAGATCGCTGACATTGCAGCGTTTGGCGTGCCAGATGCACAATGGGGAGAGTCTGTAAAAGCGTGCGTTGTTTTAAAACCTGGATCTATGTATCACGATGATCTAAAGGCATCGTCCGCCGCCATTATTAGCTGGACACGGGATCGTCTTGCACACTTTAAATGTCCTCGAAGCATTGAGTTTGTTGAAAGCATACCGCGCAACCCGAGTGGAAAAATTCTTAAACGGATTTTGCGTGAGCCTTACTGGCGTAACGAGCATCGCCAGATTCACTGATCGCTCGGTTCTGGACTTTTTGAGACTGGCGATTTCATACGAATGATATAGGCAGCAATGGCAAGAAGGAGTACAGCGCCAGCCTCATAAATCAGATTGATGGCGCTTGCCTCCTTGCCTTGCAAAATCACAAGACGGCAAAGAGCGGTCACTGCAATAAAGATGGGTATTGAGATTGGAATGGTACTGCTTTTATAAAAGGCTCCGACCATTCCTAGCACTTCAGCATAGATGAACATCAGCAACAAATCGGTCAGTTCAACCTTACCGGTAGAAAACACCTTAAGCATTTCCATGGCAACGCCATAAACCGTGAAACAGGCCACAAGTAGCAGAATGGCTTTCTCTGTTAATGCAATGACACGTTCCATGATTTAAAGCCTACCCGACGTCAACTGATGACTTAGCCTAATACTCCAAAGCGTGGCCCTTGATGTAGGTCTCTAAATACTTAATGTGCTGCTCTTGCTGCAACAAGAGCTCTTTCACGATATCGCCAACCGAGACCATACCAATGACTTTGTCTTGATTGACAACGGGCAAATGTCGAATGCGACGCTCAGCCATGATTTTCATGCAATGATCGGTAAGATCGCTCGGCGTGACGGTGATCGGCTCGCGTGTCATGACGGACGACAGCTTGACCGTTTTCGGGTCCAGTCCCAGGAAAAGCACCTTCATGGCGCAATCGCCTTGGGAAAGGATGCCTTCAAGACGTTCACCATCCATGACGAGCACAGACCGAATCTTGGTTTCGCGCATCAAGGCCAAAGCCTCAAAAACGGTGGCGGAAGATGGAAGCGAGAAAACTTTTGCGCCTTTACGGCTTAGACAATCGCGAACAGAAGACATGCTGAGTAATCCCTAAACGAGGACTTGGTGGGTCGACTTTGGCTGAACGACACACCGGCAAACTCCCTGTTTCCGCAGCTTTTTGCTGTCTAAGGCCGTCATAGTAGCCAGGTCAACCGCCGCAAACGCAAGTACCTGAGTTGATTGATCGGCTCATAGACAGTCGCGATTGGCAAGGTTTGGTGGCAGTCCGCATGCTTTATCTGTATGCAGCGCCCTGCGATTAGCTACTGCTTGGGTTCCTTACCTCACGAGAACCCAAACGATGATGAACGAAGGCAAGCCCACTGGTCCCCTGAGCAAGCCCACTGGTCCCCT
>OMIE01000179.1 GCA_900299025.1 Burkholderiaceae bacterium | reverse complement strand
GTGCAAACACAGCGCCAAGCCCGACTTGTTGGGAGGTTTCAGGCTTCAGGGTCGGATTTCCGCCAGCCCGGTAGGGCAGGCTTGAGCGATTACATTGATTAGGGTCTGCCGGGCATTTCTCCGGGTCATTAAAGGTGCCTGTCAATGCTAGGGTGGATTGACCCAGATAGAGCTGTTGTGGTGTTGGTGCTCTAAATCCTGTATTCGCTGAGCCTCGGATTAAGAAGTTTTGACTGGGTTGAAACTTGAAGGCTATCTTTGGATTCGTGGTCCCACCGAAGTCTGAATAATCATCATGTCGAACAGCGAGTTGGACTTGGAAGCTCTTATGGAAGGGTACGAGCAGTTCACCATAAAGCGCACGAATGTCGCGTGAGCGATCAGGCGATGATGGGTTGCCCGGACAGCCCATGACCGAGTTGCTTAAGGCTGCGTTGGCCGTTGTGAATGTTGATACGCAATTGAAGTTTTGCGATCCAGAAAATTCGTAGGATTCTTTGCGGATATCAAAGCCCAAAGCGAAGTCAATCATGCCCGCCGGTGCTTTGGCGAGCTCGCCACTAATCACCCCGTCGGCTTGTACCACGCTGGTCTTGCCACCAAACAAACGGCCACGAGCCTTGGTCGATTCGATCAAATCGATCGCCGCCTGGCTTTGCTTTTGCCCAGGCATTAAAAAGGGATTAATTTTGCCGCTCGCTAAAGCATCAATGAGCTTTTGCGTGTAGGCATAGCCATCGACCATATTGGATGAGCCTTCTGCCGTACCACGGGACAGGCCAAGCTTGTAGTTATACTTTCCAACCTCGCCTTCCATCCCTGTTGCAATACGAAGATTTTCAGAGCGGTTTTCCAGGGTCCGGTAGCCCCAATCCGACATCCTCAAGCGATAGGCAATCGGCTTGGTGGGATCAAAGTCATTGGCACCAAAGTTCTTCATATTGAGATAGTGCGGGCCATTGACTGGATAATGGGTGATTGCATTGGAGGTGGTGCTGAACTGGTAGGGCGTGAATTCAGCCAGCACATCCGTACGCGACCCGACTACTTCCGCAAAAGCTGTTGCGGTCGGACTGAGTTTGAAATTGCTGCGCGCTACATAATTCACGCTGTCAACTGGTGGTGTGAGCATAAATTGCCGGCCGTAGTCAGTCGCACATCGGTATTTACTGTTGGCCGTTGTGTACCCAAACTTGTCCCATAAGGCAACGTTATCAGCAAGGGGTACGCCAAAGGGCAATGCCTGGCATTGTCCCTGAATCGCCAGTAAATTGAGATTGGTGTACTTCAGGGGGTCGCTTGGACCGATGGTAGATCCCGTGGTGCCCAGGGCAGTTCCGGCGGCGCCGATGATGTTTGCGTGTGGTGCACTGGTGGTGTCTGGGGTAAGTCCGCGTGCGGGCTGATAGCCTGTTGCCCAATCCCGGTCAATACCGCGCAAAATATCATTGCGGTCGATCGTGACGCTTGCAAGCATATTCACGCCGTCCTTTTCAAGCGAACCCCAACCACCGGTCAAGGATAGGCGTCGCGTCTCGCCCCCGCCCTGAGCCTGCGGTGTAGAGCCTGTAAATTCGGCTGTTACACCGCGCATATCGTTTCGAAGAATAAAATTAATCACACCACCAATCGCATCGGTGCCATAAATGGCCGAGGCCCCATCTTTGAGGACTTCAACGCGTTCGATGGCGGCAAGTGGAATAGCGTTTAAGTCGACTGCCCCACCACTCATGCCGTGGGTGGAAACACGTCGGCCGTTGAGCAAGACCAAGGTACCTGTTGGTCCAAGCCCGCGCAAATTGGCAAACGACGAACCTCCGGTCAGGCGATCTTGTTCGGCACCGAAGACATTGTTGCGCGATGTCGCATTATCAACGTTTGCTGCATTAGCGCCTAGTGTGCGCACGAGAGCCTCAGCACTCGTGAGGCCTAATTGACGGATATCGTCTGAGGTGATGATTTGCAGTGGAAGTGCCCCTTCATCCGCAACCCGCTTTATGCTTGACCCTGTGATTTCAACACGTTGCTGCGCGATCGATGGCGTGCACAATAGTGGCGTGGCGAGGCCAACCGCGGCCAGGGCTCCAATCATTCTTTTTAGCTTCACAACAAGGCTCCTTTTGCCGATACGGACGAAATGGCACCGAAAACGATGACTGATAAAACCCGAATCATGTCACGGACTTGTCATTGATGCATCTTTTTCGAGACCGAAATCAAAGCGCCTGGCGGTGGGTGCCAAGTCTCTACTTCATGCAGGGTTTGCCCTATGCGGTGGTCATGTCGCTCTCGCTCCTCTTATTCAGGGATTTGGGCATCTCAAACGCAGACATCGCATGGATGACCGCGTGGCTTTATTTGCCCTGGGTGATTAAGCCGCTTTGGAGCCCTTTTCTTGCACCAATCGCTTCCGAACGACGCTGGGCCCTTTCGATGCAAGTCCTCATAGCCCTCGGCTTTGTTTGCCTGGCGGCAGTGCTTGCTATGCAGTGGCCTTATTGGCTTTGGGCGGTCTGGGGATTTCTGTGGTTGATTGCTTTGGCTTCGGCGACCCACGACGTTGCAGCTGATGGTTTTTACCTTCGCAGCCTTGATCAACAATCACAGGCAAGCTTTGTCGGAGTCCGCAGTCTTGCTTTTCGACTGGCAATGCTGAGTGTATCGGGTGGCTTTGTTGGCTTGGTCGGCAAACTTCTTGAGCAATCAAACGATCCCTTTGATGTTTGGTCGCAAGCGTTTTTGATGCTGGCCTTGGGCGTGGCAACACTTTGCTTTTGGCATGGCCTTGCGCTCCCTGGCAAACAGCAAGGTCAAGCCACGGTAGCGAGCCAAACCGGGGCAGAAAACCAAGCTCATGCGGCGATTCCACCCGATGCCCCCAGTGCATTTGCCCAATACCGACTGGTATTTGTTGATTTTTTCAGGCGCGATGATCTATGGCCTTTGCTTTGTTTTCTGCTTTTTTATCGCTTTTCTGAGTCTCAGCTGTTGCGTTTGCTGGTTCCTTTTCTCATGGATGCCCCTCAGAAGGGTGGGCTTGGACTGAGCCACGGCGAACTCGGCATGAGCTACGGGGGGCTTGGGGTGCTCGCTTTGAGTCTGGGTGGTTTGGCAGGCGGTTATGGCATTGCGCGCTGGGGATTGCGACGGCTTCTATGGCCAATGGCTTGCTGCTTAAATGTTCCAAATCTGGCCTATGCCTTGCTCTCCTGGTATCCCGAAGTTGACAAGTATTGGGCCTATTTGGCCATCACCGCCGAGCAATTTGGCTATGGTTTTGGCTTTGCAGCCTATCTGGTTTTCATGATGCGGGTGTCCGAAGGCATGCATGCGACTGCCCACTACGCCATTTGTACCGGCTTTATGGCGCTCGGCATGATGGTCCCTGGCATGCCCGCAGGGTGGATTCAGATGCAAATCGGCTACGCAGGTTTTTTTGTTTGGGTGCTTTTAAGTGTATTGCCTTCGTTTATGGTCGTTGCCTGGGTTAAGAAGCGAGGCCTGGGCTTAGAGCCTGCTTAGCCTAAACGTTCAGCAATCCAAGCGTCGATCTGGGCACCGAAACCCGCCATAAGCCAAGGCGTGACAGTCCTCTGCTGTGCTGCATGGCGGATTCCAAGCGTCGACATGATCGCGATCAGGTAGCGCCGACCCCCAGGTTTGATCGAAGAAACCAGGCCGGCGTTGGCAGCATACGACCAGGTTGATCCAGTTTTGTGCGCAAAATTGACGCTTGCACGGTCTTGTTGGGAGAGGAAGTTTCCAGGCCAGCGTTCTGGTCCGATTTGCGCCTGTCCTTGAGCATTGATCCACAGCTTTGGTAGGCGTGCTGGGATACCTTGCACCCAATTTGGAAGTCCGCAAAGCAGGCTGCTTGATAAGACTTCGTGGAGAGCTTGACGCTCCATCCAATGCCAAAAGCGTTTGGCACTGCTCTCAGATATAAAATGTTGACCGATATTCGAAGCTGTCGTTGAATCCGATTTCCGGGAGGTGCTCAGCCAGGGTGGACTAACACCGGCCTCTCCGCTTGCATCGAGCATCAGCCACAGTAAACGTAAGCAGTCCCAGGAAGTCATCTGCAGTTTACCAACGCCCGCACCATCAGGGTTACGCCATCCGCCTTGTGGCGTGCTGTTGTCAAATCTTAGGCCGTGAAGACCAAAAGCTTGGAAATGATTATTTATATCGTTACGGTTGGAAGATCGATCAATCAAGCCTCGTTCGTGAAGTAAGGCCACGAGCGCCTCGGTCGCTTCATTGCTGCTCACGCTGATCATCCGATCGCAACAATCGCTGATACTCAGCCGCTCTCGGCCAACGATCGCCATCTCCTCCCATCGAAGCGCCTTTTTGTCGATGAGCAGGCAAACACCCACGGCCACCATCAGCTTAATCACGGAAGCCGGATAAGGCGCAATAGCGCGATGGGGCCCTTCCCCGCTTAGATGCTCCAGATGTTTAAACTCGCGCCAGTTTGCGCCCGGTTGCCATGCAATCGAATCTTTGGCGTCATTAACTGGATCGGCAAAGTAGCTGATGTTATGCGGCCCTGTTGCGGTCCTCGGATCAAGGTCTCCCCTTAGGCCTTCGCTGTTGCCTGCCTGAATCAAGACATGTGCCCAAGATGCAGACCCTATCTTGCCTAGCGGTGGCAGCAATGCAATCGAACAATCAATCGTCGGGAACGGGTCGCGCATCGATGGGCTTGTTGCTTTGATGGCATGCAAGAGGGCATGCCGCAATGCCGCGGCTAATTCATCATGGCCTGGCATCATCCGATCATCGTTCCTGACCGCTGGATCTTGTTCGGCTCGCAGTCTGTGCGGGATCGCACAGAGTCCGACCACGTTGGCCATGCGAGTCGCAAAGATCCTGCGCCCTCGCATCGATCATCCTAGTCGATGAGAAAGTCGATCGCTCTAGGTAAAGCATCGCGACCAATGGCTATACCCATACTCAACATGGCTGCTTCAATGCCAGCTAATGCACCTAAAATGGTTGGCTCATTCATATCGCCAAGGTGTCCAATACGAAAAACCTTGCCCGCCATTGGACCCAGGCCGCCAGCCATCGCCACCTGAAACTTTTCACGCGCAATGGTTCGAATAGCCTCTGGATCAAAACCTTGAACAGTTACGGCCGTTACAGAAACCGATCGTGCTGAGGGCACTTGACAGAAGAAATCAATAGCGCCTGCGCTTGACCATGCCTCGATGGCTTTAAAAACAGCCCCGGCTAGTCGACGATGTCGTGCAAAAACTTGGTCGAGCCCCTCTTGTTGCAGCAGGTCAATAGCAGCTCTTAGACCCATCAACATTTGGAGCGGTGGCGTGCCGCAAAACTTTCGATACGCATGACTACCTGTACGCTTGGTCCAGTCCCAATAGAACTTTGGCGATGGATTATCAAGTGAAGCTTGGTGTGCGCGTTCGTCAACCACCACAAAGCCCATGCCCGGTGGCAACATCAGCCCTTTTTGTGAACCGCCAACGACGAGATTGACACCCATGGCATCCATGGCAAACGGGGCAGCGGCTAGCGATGACACCACATCAACCACATAAAGCGCAGGGTGTTTGGCTGCATCGATCGCCTGCCTTATGGCGGCGATATCGCTGGTTATGCCTGTTGATGTATCGGTTTGAACCGCGAAGACCGCCTTGATATCGCCCGTCTTGTCGGCACGCAGCACATCTTCGACTTCGTTAGGATCAATCGGAAAACCCGGTTTCCAGGGCGTGCGAATGACTCTGCGGTCAAGCGCCTCGGTTTGGATAGCCCAGCCTTCAGAAAAATGCCCAGTCGAAGGAATCAAGACCGCATCGCCTTCGGCCAATACATTGGCAATCGCAACCTCCCAGGCACCGTGGCCATTGGCAGAATAAAGATAAACTTCGCCACGTTCGGTACCCACCACTGCTTGCATGCCTGCTTCACAGTCCTTGATCAAATCATCAAGTCGTGGATCGGCAAGATCGATCGATTGCCGATGCATGGCATCGAGTACTTCATCGGGAATACGAGTTGGCCCGGGGGCGTGAAGAAAGCGCGAACCGGGAATTCTCTTCGAATGCTTTGTCATGGACTAACGTCCGTAGAGAAAGGTTGGTAACCAAAGGACAAGCTCTGGCCACACATAGATTAAGACCAAACAAAGAATCACAATAAGCATATAGGGCATCATCCCTGCGAAGATCTGGTTAATTGTGACCCCTGGCGGCGATACGCCTTTAAGGTAAAAGGCAGACATAGCAACCGGTGGTGATAAGAATGCAGCCTGTAAATTTACAAAAACCATCACACCCCAAAGCATTGGATCAATCTTGAAATGATCCAACAGTGGGAGGAATATAGGTACAAAAATAACAATTATTTCGGTCCACTCCAGAGGCCAGCCGAGGACGAAGATGATAGCTTGAGAAAGCAACATAAACTGGAGAGGCGTGAGATTCATACTGATTACCCACTCTTCAACTAATCGTTGCCCACCCAAAAGAGCAAAGACTGCAGAAAACAGTGCTGACCCTACAAATAGCCAACAGACCATGGATGTTGTTTTTGCTGTTAGGAAAACAGATTGCTTTATGCGTTCTAGATCAAGCGATCCAGCCCTCCAGGCCATCAGGAATGCGCCCGCCGCGCCGACGGCTGCAGATTCAGTCGCAGTCGTTATGCCAAACAGAATTACGCCAAGCACGACTAGAGTCAGCACCCCTAGAGGCATTACAGAGCGAACCAGCATATCTACGATCTCAAATTGCTCTGCATCGAAGTCCTTGTAATACCAAGCAAGTAATATCACCGACAAAGCGCATGTGATCAAAAATCCTTCGAAAAATCCTTCTGGAATATGACTGGCTGCGGATTCGGTTGGTTGTTGCTGGGTTTCAGTAGTACTTACTCCTTCCCGGCCGTCGGCTTCTGATGGCTGATTTGTCGAGGGTATTGAATTTTGATCTGCTTCTTTTTCGGCTCCAGGAGGTTCTTGTAATGTGCCGGCACTCTCCACTCGTTGGGTCCCACTTTCCTCGCTTCCGGGCGGTTCCTGAACACCTTTTCGAGTTTTGTATGGAAGCGGTGCCTGGGACTCTTCGGCGCCCGGGGGGAGTTGTAACCCCCTTTTTGATTGAGAAGAAGGAGAATCTTCCTCTGCACCGGGCGGAAGCTGGACTCCTTGAGTGAGAACTATCTTATTTTGTTCATCAGCACCTTCAGGAGGTTTAGCTGACGTAGACGAGCCGGAAGCAGTCGAAATCGTTAGATCGCTGATCTTTGCATTAGGCACAAAAGCGTCTTGTTCTGGTGCTGAGTGAATGACCACATACCACCACACTAAGCCAAGCGTCACTGCAGTCATGATTATAGGCGTAAGCCCCATTACCAATGACTTCAAAGCTAACCACGAGCCAACATGACAACCACTATGCGCAGAATCAGTCTTAGTTGGTTGGAAAACGGCTTTAAGTAGAGCCACGATCATGTTCGGATGACGGTTCGTTGAAAGCCACGATACCCAGGGTCGTATGGGTGCCTTCATTTGATCTGGGGGGAGCTTGGGTGCAACATCTGGCTTGATAAGAACCCAGATGATAATAAATGCCAAATAGAGCAAGGCAAGAAAAAAGCCTGGAAACATGGCTGCCGCATAGAGCTTCACAACAGATTGCCCTGCAACAGCAGCATATACAATAATCATAACAGATGGTGGTATAAGAATTCCTAAAGTGCCCCCTGCAGTAATGACGCCTGCAGCTAATCTGGTGTCGTAGCCAGCGTTTAGCATGGGTCGCAAAGCAATAACGCCCATCAAAACGACAACCGCACCTACCAGCCCACTTGCTATGCCCCAAAAGGTACAAATCACTAGTGTTGCAATAGCGAGTGAACCCGGCAAACGGCGGAAAGCGAGTTGCACGCTATAGAACATCTTATCTACCAACGCGCCGCGCTCCATGACGTAACCCATCAGTACAAAAAGTGGAATTGATAACAAGGTGTCATTAGTCATTGCCCCAAAGGTTCGTTGAACCATGAGGTTGAATATTTTGTTGTCATACCACGGCATTGCAGCATCGAAAAAAGTATAGAACCCAAAGACCATGCCTAAACCCATCAAAGTGAAGGCAGTTGGGAATCCCATCATAATGACGACCACAATAAGGCCAAGCATCAACATGCCGAGGGCTGGATCGCTCATTACTTAGCTCCACTTGCACGCTGGTGCGCTGCTTCTTCGATCTGCTTAGCCTTAGCAATCGCATCTTGTTTGGCTTGTTCATCAACCAGCGAACTTGCCGCAAGTTGCTGTTCAACAACGTCGATTTCCTCAGCATCTTTTAACCTCTCAGGCCAACTCCCTGTCTTCAAGCAGACGAAACATCGAATGATTTCGGCCATTCCTTGGATCAGAACGAAAAACCCTGCGATTGGGATCATCGATTTAAACGGGTAGAGCGGCAATGGCGTTGCATTGAAGGTTTGCTCTTTAATAGCCCATGAATCGGCTGCATATACCCAACCAGCCCATGTTAAGGCAATCACGCCTGGTACAAAAAATAGAATGTAGAGCATGAGGTCAAGTAAAGCCTGAGTCCGAGGCTTAGCGCTGCCGTAAAAGAAGTCGCCTCGAACATGGCCGTTCTGAGCAAGTGTGTAGGCTCCGCCCATCATGAATAACGTCCCGTACATCATATTGCTGGCATCAAATATCCACGCAGTGGGAGCGTTCAGCGCATATCTTTTAAATACTTCAATCACTACCATACACATCAGCGCAACGATTAACCAAGCGAATGCCTTACCTACCCATGTGCTAAGGTGGTCTGCCAAATTGAGAAATTTTTGGATATTCATGAAGCGGCGGAGTTTTAATATGAAGTCGGACCTCAAAAAAGAGGTCCGCTTGACCTAGCATTAATTACTTAAAACCGGCTGTCAGTTACTGCGTTTGGACTTACGCCTTGGCGAAGTAACGGTTATAAGCAATCTTGAAATCAACCATGTAATCGTTCTGCCATTGTCCAGCGCGCGATGCAAATGCGCGTTGAGAATCCATAACCTTTTTAAAAGCTGGGTTTTCAGCTGACTTCTTCGCCACAACCTTATCCCACGCATCAAGTTGTGCCCTTAAAATCGCATCCGGTGTTTTATAGAACTTAATACCTGCCTTCTTCATCTCGGCATAATCTTTTGAGTTCCGGTCAATAGCCTTCCAGCTCATCTCTGCGGATGACGACTGGACTGCGTATTCGATGATTGACTTTAATTCTGGGGCCAAAGCATCGTATTTGGATTTGTTGAACAGTATTTCAAACTGTTCACCGCTTTGGTGAAAACTTTGCAGCATGCAGTTTTTGACTACATCTGGGAATCCCAAAATTCGATCTGACGTCGCGTTGTTAAATTCTGCTGCGTCAATAAGTCCTCTGTCCAGGGCTGGTACGATTTCACCACCTGGGAGTGGATTTACTGAGGCACCAAGTTCCGTGAAGATATCAACTGCAAGTCCCACGGTTCTATATTTAAGTCCTTTTAAGTCGGCTACCTTAGCAATAGGTTTCTTGAACCAACCGAGGGGCTGCGTCGGCATCGGCCCATACACGTACGAAACAACATCAATGTTTAGTGATTTATAAATTTCTTCTAGAAGTTGTTTGCCGCCTCCGTACTGATGCCAAGCAAGTACCATGTTTGGATCCATCCCAAAGGCGGGTCCTGATCCCCAAAGTGCTAGCGCAGTACTTTTTCCGTAGTGGTAGGCAAGCACACCGTGACCACCATCGAGAGTACCTTTGTTTACAGCGTCGAGTAACTGAAAGGCTGGTACCACAGCTCCAGCTGGCAAAACTTCAATCTTCAGTCTACCTCCCGCCATGTCATTGACTTTTTTGGCAAAGTCATTGGCATATTCATGAAAGATGTCTTTAGCTGGCCAAGTGGATTGAAAACGGAAGGTCGTGGTGGCCTGTGACTTGGCGATCATCGGAAAGCCAAGTGAACCAATCGCAGCCGAACCTGCAGCGGCGCCGCCAAGAAACTTCCTACGCATCGCGGTACTTGTCATGGAATACTCCTCGTTGATAAAACATGAAAAAAGCCGGTCTCAAATCGACGCTTACCCTAATTTTGCTAGCCCATTCGAGCACCTGCCATGGCGCGACCACGAGTCGATGAGCAAAATAAGAGCAAAGCGAGCAAGATGATCGCTCAAAACAGTGCAGCATGTCACATTGGAGGGATTGTCGGTCATGAATGGCCCCAATCCAGGGAGTTTTGATGAATCAAGCATTTCCTAACAATTCTGCTTCGGGGGCGGACATGTCAAATCAATTAGGTGATGAACAAGCGACTGGGTTGGGCTTGTCATGGCCGATGGACGCGCGTATCGGCCATCGATTCCTTGATCATCCCCGCGGACTTCGCATGCATTGGCTCGAGGCGGGCAATCCTAAGCATCCAGCTGTCCTCATGCTTCATGGATTTCCTGAGCTTGCTTTTAGCTGGCGAAAACTCTTGCCCTTGATCGCATCGCAGGGTTTTTACGCGATCGCTCCTGATCTGCGCGGCTATGGAGCCACCACAGGATGGGATAGCCGTTATGACGGTCCCTGGCAGAAGGCTTCGATGATGCAACTGGTTGCTGATGTGGTCGGCTTCTTGCAAGGGATTGGCGTGAGAGAGGTCCACAGTCTTATCGGACACGATTTTGGCTCCCCGCTCGCAGGATGGTGCAGCCTGATGCGGCCCGATCTTTTTCAGCGCCTCGTGTTGATGAGTGCACCCTTTTCATCCCCGGCCACGATGCAGCCGGTCGACCCCCACCGCGCTGACCATGTTGACGCTGCGTTTGCTCAGCTGAATCCTTCTCGCAAGCATTATCAAATCTATTACACAACCGAGCATGCCAATCGTGACATGTTGCAATGCCCTGAGGGCTTAAAGGCGTTTTTGCGTGCCTACTACCATGTTAAAAGTGCTGACTGGGCAGCCAATCAACCGCATCCTCTGGACGATCGGTCGGCGAGCACCATGGCTGTCATGCCTACGTATTACATCATGCGTGCTGATGAGAACATGGCGCAAACCGTGTTGTCGCATCATCCGAGCCAAGATCAGGTGCTGGGCTGTAAGTGGCTGCCAGACGACGAACTAGCCGTCTACGTTGATGCCTACAAGCGCACGGGTTTTCAGGGCGGGCTTAACTGGTACCGATGCGCTTGGGATCCAAGCGTACAGTTTGCCCAGCAAGCCTATGCAGGGGCAAAGCTCCGATTGCCAACGCTTTTTCTAGCGGGCGAAGCCGATTGGGGTATGTATCAGTGGCCAGGCGATCTCGAGGCGATGCAAGCCGCTTGTTTGCATTTTGAGGGAGCCTATCGAATTCCTGCTGCTGGTCATTGGCTACAGCAAGAGCAACCGCTTGCAGTGATGGATTATTTAGAGCGGTTCTGGCAACGGAGCTAATGGGAACAGGAGTTAACGGAGCTAATGGGAACAGGACTTAGGATCAGTCGTTGAGGTGGCAGGCCGCCATGTGGCCATCGCCGATATCTTTAAGGACGGGCGCTTCGTTTCGACAGCGGTCCATGGCTTTAGGGCAGCGAGGATGGAAATGACAGCCCTTGGGCGGGTTGATCGGATTGGGTACATCGCCGGTCAAGACAATCCGTTTTCGTTTCACGCTAGGGTCTGGTATCGGAACCGCAGATAACAAGGCCTCGGTGTACGGATGCTTCGGGTCGGTGTAGAGCGCACGCGACGACGCAATCTCCACGATACGGCCGAGGTACATGACCGCGACCCGATTGCTGATGTGCTCAACAACCGATAAGTCGTGAGCAATAAATAAATAAGTGAGTCCAAACTTTTCCTGCAAATCTTCAAGCAGGTTAATCACCTGTGCTTGAATGGACATGTCGAGGGCTGAAACCGGTTCATCACAAACAATAAGCTTTGGCGAAACCGCAAGAGCCCGCGCAATACCAATGCGTTGTCGCTGACCGCCTGAAAACTCATGAGGGAATCGGCGCATATGGTCTGCATTAAGGCCAACCGTCTCTAAAAGAGAAACGATGCGATCCTCATAATCTTGCGGTGTTTGGGCAAGCTTATGGATACTCAGCGCTTCACCGATGATGCTCGCCACCGTCATCCGTGGATTAAGCGATGCAAAGGGATCTTGGAAAATGATTTGCATGTCGCGGCAGGCGGCCCGCAACGCTGCCTTATCCATGGCTGTAACGTCTCGGTCCTCAAACCAGACCTGGCCGCTTGTCGGTTCGATTAAGCGAAGAATGCATCGACCGGTGGTCGATTTTCCACATCCCGATTCGCCCACCACCCCAAGTGTTTCGCCAGCTTGCAACTCAAAGCTCACCCCATCGACAGCATGTACCTTGTCGACGACCCGACTTAGCACGCCACCTCGAATTGGAAAGTGCTTCACCAATTGCTTCACGCGAAGCAAGGGCTTGGCTGTGCTTTGTGTAGTCATCATCCACCTAACGATACAAAAAACAAGCCACTTGG
>OMIE01000178.1 GCA_900299025.1 Burkholderiaceae bacterium | reverse complement strand
TAAGAGACAGGCGATGCACCTGACTGCGATACGCCTGACTGCGTTGAACGGGACTGAAGCAACACTTTGCCCGCCGCTTGTCCGAGTCGAAGCACAAACTCCGGTGTCATGGGCAAACTTCCGACCCGCCCACGAATCCCGTCAGTACCAAACCAGCGCCTTGTCATCTCAATATCCTTGTTGCGACGTGGGGTTGTCCATCAAACATCCGTAGACCCGAAGCGCATCGACTGTCGCGCCAACATGGTGAACCCGAAGTATCGATGCACCTAAACGAGCTGCAGCAAGCGCGCCACCGATTGAACCTGGGTCTCGATCAGCGGTAGCTTTGCCGGTGATCTCGCCGATGAAACGTTTGCGCGATAAACCAACGAGTTGCGGGAAAGGCATTGCATGAAAATCATATCGTGATAGTAATCGTAGAGATCGCAACAGTATCAGGTTGTGTTCAAAAAGTTTCCCAAAGCCGATACCCGGATCAAGAACCACCTTGCTCAAGTCAAGGCCATGCTTCACACCGCATTGCAATTGGCGCTCAAAAAAGTCGCGCACCATCCGAACGACACCCCCCTCGCTTTCTGGATAATCGGGTGCCACTTGCATAGTGGCTGGCTGCCCTTGCATATGCATCAGACAGATCCTAGGCGCTTGGACAGCGATAGCCCAAGCACCCTCGGCGCGAAAGCCATTAACGTCGTTGAGCATGTCAGCGCCCTCGTGGAGTGCGGCCGCCATGACGGCGGGCTTCATGCTGTCGACTGAGATGCGGAAAGCCTGCTTTTGCTTAAGAGGCGCAAGGCGCCTCAAGACGGGCATCAAGCGATCGAGTTCGTCGCGCTCGGACACTGCTTGGGCCCCAGGGCGGGTTGACTCAGCACCCAAATCGATCCACTGAGCCCCCTCATCGACAAGCCTCAAGGCTTTGGCAAGCGCCTGATCGGGGCTGAGAAGCCCGCCGTCTGAAAACGAATCGGGGGTCAGATTCAAGACCCCCATCAACTCAACTTCAGGCAGCCGGAGCCTCCGGCACATCGCTTGGAGTGGGCTGAACTTGCGGACCACTAGTGCCGCTCGGCGCACTCGGCTTGTTGTTGCCTGGTTCCTTAGGAGGCCGTGGCGGCAAGCCATTCATGATGTCGTCGATCTGGTCTGCGTCGATGGTTTCCCATTCGAGCAAAGCTTTGGTCATGGCTTCGACCTTATCGCGATTGTCTTCGAGGATTTTGCGCGCAACCCCATACTGATCATCGATGATTTTGCGGATCTCAGTATCGACCTTGCGCATGGTCTCTTCAGACATATGCGTCGTCTTAGTGATCGATCGACCCAGAAATATTTCACCTTCGTTTTCAGCATAAACCATCGGACCGAGTACGTCGCTCATCCCGTAACGGGTGACCATATCGCGGGCAAGCGATGTGGCGCGCTCGAAATCATTACTTGCCCCAGTTGTCATTTGATTCATGAACAGCTCTTCGGCGATACGCCCGCCAAAAAGCATCGAAATCATATGCAGCATACGGGTGCGATCCATCGAATAGCGATCTTCCGTGGGCAGCTGCATGGTGACACCAAGCGCACGCCCGCGCGGAATGATCGTAACCTTGTGCACAGGATCAGTTTTTGGGAGCATGCGTGCGACGATTGCGTGGCCTGACTCATGGTAGGCCGTGTTTTTACGCTCTTCCTCGGGCATGACAATCGAGCGTCGCTCAGCACCCATGATGATTTTGTCTTTGGCTTTTTCGAAGTCGGTCATTTCGACCAAGCGCGCCGCACGACGGGCTGCAAAAAGCGCAGCTTCGTTGACCAGGTTGGCGAGGTCGGCACCTGAAAAACCTGGGGTGCCGCGCGCGATAATATCGGCCTTGACATCTTGCGAAATCGGGACCTTGCGCATGTGGACATTGAGGATTTGCTCGCGTCCACGGATATCGGGCAGGGGCACAACCACCTGACGGTCGAAGCGGCCAGGACGCAACAAGGCGGGATCAAGCACATCGGGCCGGTTGGTCGCGGCGATCACAATAATGCCTTGGTTGGTCTCAAAGCCATCCATCTCAACGAGCATTTGGTTGAGCGTTTGTTCGCGCTCGTCATTACCGCCACCCAAGCCAGCACCACGCTGCCGACCGACCGCATCAATCTCGTCGATGAAGATAATGCAAGGCGCCTGTTTTTTGGCGTTTTCAAACATGTCACGAACACGGGCTGCGCCCACGCCGACAAACATTTCCACGAAATCAGAGCCTGAGATCGAGAAAAAAGGTACCTTGGCCTCACCTGCAATGGCTTTTGCCAGCAATGTTTTACCGGTGCCGGGTGAACCAACCATCAAAACACCACGTGGGATTCGTCCACCAAGCTTTTGAAATCTCGACGGATCGCGCAAGAAATCAACAAGCTCTTGCACTTCTTCTTTGGCTTCGTCGCAACCAGCGACGTCGGCAAAGGTGATTTGGTTGTTGTTTTCATCGAGCATCCGCGCGCGTGATTTCCCGAAGGAAAAGGCGCCGCCCTTACCACCGCCCTGCATTTGGCGCATGAAAAAGACCCAAACACCGATGAGCAAAAGCATCGGGAACCAGGACACGAACACGCTCATTAAAAATGATTGTTCTTCGCGCGGCTTAACGTCGAATTTCACGCCATAGGTCACTAAATCGCCAACCAGGCCACGGTCGAGATAAGTGCCTGTTGTACGGATCCGACGGTCATCGACAGTGACTGCACTAATGTCAGCCGTACCGGTGGTGTCGCTAATCACAACGCTCTTGATTCGGCCATTTCTCACGTCGTCGAGAAACTCCGAGTAAGGCACTGAATTACCTGAACGTGTGCTCCGATTATCAAATTGCTTGAAAACCGTAAACAAGACCAGCGCGATGACCAGCCAAATGGCGGCTTTGGAGAAGACGTTATTCAATCGATTTACTCCTTCCTGGATCTTGCAGTGTACGTAATCTCAATGACC
>OMIE01000177.1 GCA_900299025.1 Burkholderiaceae bacterium | reverse complement strand
CCTCCGTATTCGATACCATCAGTAAGGCACATGGGCTTGTTTCACTTTGTGTACCTGCTGCCGGCATCACCCGCGATGATTTGGCCGTGCGGATTGATCGAAACAGCGGTAAGGCGCGGATATATCCGAAAGCTCAGTTTGAGCTTGTGGTTCAGGTCAACTTGATAGCACCTGTTTATTGGGCGCTCGAAATGATTGGACGAATCGCAGAGGATCGAGCTGCGCGAGGCCTTAAACGTTGGACCGCAGAGGAAAGGACCCAAGGTTCGGTTGTCTT
Source organism: Burkholderiaceae bacterium (assembly GCA_900299025.1). Classification (GTDB taxonomy): domain Bacteria; phylum Pseudomonadota; class Gammaproteobacteria; order Burkholderiales; family Burkholderiaceae_E; genus UBA3064. The sequence continues at coordinate 3,807 of OMIE01000177.1, read as the reverse complement.
CATTGGTTCGATCTCTTCCACTGGAAATCGAGGTCAGATCTCATACGCAAGTACCAAAGCAGGCCTCGAAGGTGCAGCAGCAACCATTATGAAAGAGGCCATGTTTTATGGCGTTCGTTGCAGTCTTATCCACCCCGGCTTCACCGACACGCCCATGGTCCGCGCTATGGGTATGGATTATGTATCAAAGAACATTCTACCTTTTACGCAGCTTGGTCGATTGATTGCTCCCGAGGAAATTGCTGACGCGATTTGTTTCATGCTTGCAAATTCAGCGGTAAGCGGCGAGTTATGGGTCGACGCTGGCTGGCATGCGCCTGCATAGCAACGCTGGTATGCGCCCGCACCGCGCTATAAGGATTTGCTATTAAATCGCTTAGTCCGGTAGTGCGTGCCATGCTTTGGATGGCCCTAGGAGGCTTTACCCTAAGCGCCATGAATGCCTTGATGCGCCAACTCACCACCGAGCTCCCACCAACCTTCGCTCAATGCATGCGGTATGTGTTTGGCTTGGCCGTCATGTTGCCTTTCTTGGTGAAAAACGGCTTAGGACATTACAAACCCAATCGTCTCAAAGCACATCTAGTAAGAGGGCTTTTTCACGCTGGCGCTCTCACACTCTTCTTCTTGGCCCTGCCGCAAATTCCCCTGACCGACACCACGGCGATCATGTTCACGCAGCCGATGTTTGTGATGATTGGTGCTGCACTTATCCTTCGCGAGGTGGTGTCAAGAGATCGTTGGCTAGCGGCTATGGTCGGATTCGGGGGCGTTGCACTGGTACTTGTTCCACATATGAAGGCTGAAACGGGCGTTTGGAGCCTCGTCATGCTTGCGGCGTCGCCGCTTTTTGCAGCCTCGTTTCTGATCAACAAGGCGTTGACGCGCCATGATCGCCCTGATGTCATCGTACTTTGGCAGAACATCACGGTAACCGCTTATATGATTCCCCTGGCATTGCCCTACTGGGCGTCGCCTGACTTAGGGCAATGGTTATTGCTGGGCGCCTGCGGCCTACTTGGCACGCTCGCCCATGTTTTTATGACGCGCGGTTTCGCGATGGCCGATATTTCAGTGCTTCAACCCTTTCGCTTTCTAGATCTTTTATGGGCATCGCTTTTCGGGTTTTTCATGTTTGGTGCTCTACCGAGCGAGACCGCTCTTATTGGTGGCGTTGTTATTGTTAGCTCGACGCTATGGATTGCGCATCGGGAAAAGCGAAAATGATCGGGTTTTTCCTTAAGCGAGGCTGCCGCCTGATGGCGAAGCATTTGCGCCGATGCTACGCCTTGATGCTTATTGTGTTTTTCGCGCAACCCCTGTTTGCACGAGCCGAAGAGAGCGGCATGCATCGAGGGCCTAGTCTTCGCATCGAGGTGCAGCGCGGCGCGCAAAGACTACCCTCGTTTCGAGTGCCAAAGCTTGAACCTGGTGATTCTGTTTGGGTTGATGTCGACCTGCAGTCGATCGGCGATCAACAGTGGGTGTTGGTTGCGGGCACACTCACCCCGACGGGACATCATCTCACCTGGCATAGCTTAGATTTAAGTGCAGCGAATAATCGTCTTGAGATTCCGATTCAATCAATCGATCAGACGCCTTTTGTGATTATCGCGCCGCAATTGCGCAATCTCTTTGGTTTAAATACGAGCATTCGGACCTCGGTGGAGCTCATACTTGAGTCCGTCCGCAGCGACCCGCAACGCTTTATTGACTTGCAACGTGTTGACCTTGTGAATGCAGCAATCACCGCACTCGAGAGAGGTTTCGACACGGTGGTTCGACAGCTAAACCCAACTCAGGCGCGTGATGCGGTCGTCAGTCTGGCAGCAAAATTTGGCGTCAAAAGTGTTAACCCGACATGTTTCAGGCAGGAGGCTATCGATACCGCCTGTGTTGCCTTGCATATCGTGGGCAGCAAGGACTTTTTACTGCCTGCTGCTGGGGATCTTGCGCAAAGTGTGGGTGCCAAGCAAGCAGCTGATCTTGCAGGCCTCTTATCAAGTAACTTGCGCTTTTTTGTTCAGGCTGGGGATGTTTTAAGCCAGCGCTTTCAGGATCAATATGAATTTGCAGCCAGTTTTGGGCGAGTCCTGGAATCTTCTGAGCAAACGACTTTGTTCTCAAGATCCAGATTTCGAAAGGGATCGATCAAAACTGCATATGTTTATGTGCCTGCCTGGTTCCCTCACAATGAACCCTCATTAAAGCTTGCCAACAAAAAGCATCTTTGTTTGCACGATGGCTATCTACCGATTCAATTTGAAGGCCGCTTGCCCTTGATGAACTATTGGCATGCATGGTGGATCAAGCCGACCGACGTGCAAAGCGGGTTTGCGAGCCCTACAAGCTTCAGGTACGCAAACTTGTTGATCCATCAAGAGCGCTTGGTCTTTGATGCGGACGCGTTAATGAGGGATGCCATGGCGCGTGAAGCCATGCATGGGTCAACGCATACGCGTATTGAGGTGCAAGCAGGCGGTCGCTACGGCTTTGAATCGATTCAACTTGAGCCGGTCGACTTATGGTTTCCATCCAAGGCAGCGATGGGACTATTGTTAAGAGGTCAACACCACCTTATTGCCTCCGAGTTAAATCATATGGTGGTAACTGATCACCCCTTAAGCCACTGCCTTGACGAGGTTCGTTTGCTTAGCGCCGGACAGACAATCTTTTCGAATAAGCAGTCAGGTCCACAGACACTTGCCATTGATTTAAGCGGTGTTGACGCCGGGGAAGTACAAATCGAATTGCGATTTCGAGGGGGGCCGATTGAAAGCGGTGTGCTAAGGGTTCGTCCGCCACGCCCAAAGCTGACTCAGATCACCCATCATGCGCAGGAGCGATTCGTGATGCTCGAAGGCTTAGGTCTTGAGCGCATCGACAAGCTTGCCTGGCTAGGCAGCACCTGTCGTCCCAAACCCAACGATTCGCAAGGCTTGAGTCAAGCATCAAGCCTTCGCCATCAAGTCGTTCGGTTTGATTGCGATAACGATATAGCTGATAAGACTTCAAGGCAAGGTGATGCTGAGTTAGTTATCAAAGGCCATGATCTGCCTTTGAAATTTCCGGTCAAGGTCCGCCCTGCCCGGCCAAACCTCGCATTGGCTCAGGATGCTAGGTCGATCGTCATCCGCCCAGGGCCCCAGTCAAAGGCCTGGGGGCTTCATCAACAGGGAAAGCTCGTGACTGTCGACAGCCGCCTGAGTCTTCTCTTTAAAGCCAATGCCAGCTACAAACTTCAGAAGGGAGCATATTCACTCGCCATGCGTTTGGTGGCCGACGCGGGCGCGAGCCCTTCTATCGAGCTGGGTCCGCTGTTGATTGACCATCGTTCTCAAGAGTTGCGCACCAGGCAGGCTGTTTCACTGGAAAAGGTTGAGTTGCCGGGTGTCTTGAGTCGCATCGAGTATCAAGTACGCCACGAGGAGTCACAATTGGCAAGTGACTGGCAATCGCTTGCGATCGACGTGCTTATGGTTCCTGAGCTAGACACAGTCACTTGCAGCCTTGAACCAGGCGTACTCTGGCTTTCGGGTAACTCACTCGAACTAATTGATCAAGCGGAAATCAAGCTTGACCATTCGGAGCCAACCATCGATCCAGACATGACAAAGGCATTGAACACGGCCACCCTCGAGGCCTGCCCACATGGTCTTTGCCTTGCACTTCAAGATCCCCTGAATCAGGGGGCGCAACAAATGAGTCAGCATGTGCAGCAAAGCGGGCACATGTTGGATTTATTCATTCGATTGCGATGGATCGACAAAACCTTCAAGATGAAGTTTGCCCGACCAAGGAAATGCT
>OMIE01000176.1 GCA_900299025.1 Burkholderiaceae bacterium | reverse complement strand
GTGTACGCAGGCATACAGGCTCGATGGTAGGGCTATTACGGTTTTAAATGAGGCAAGGAGGGTGTTGGTGACTAGACTTTTGTCATTGTGGTTCGCATTCATGCTGATGCTTTACGCAGGCCAATCGTGGTCACAGCAGCATGGCCATTCGGAAGCGAAATCACCCGCCCTCGCTGTTTCAGCAGCATTCGATGCGAAGGGATCGCTTTGGCTCGTTGGCTGGCATGGCCCGGGAGCGCTCTATCTCCGACGCGTGCTCGATCAGGGGAGACGGGTCGACGATGCGAAGCGATTGATCAATGTGTCGGGTGATGCAGTCTCGGCTTCGGGAGAAAATCGTCCTAAAATCAAGTTCGGTCTTCAAGGGCAAATGCTCATTAGTTACACCAAGCCACTTGCAAAGCCTTACACGGGCGAGATAAGAATGGTGCGCTCGGAAGACGGTGGTTTGAGCTTCTCTGAGCCATTTACTGTGCATCACGATCGGCAGGAAATCACCCATCGATTTGATTCGATAATTGTTGATCGTGACGGTGTTTTGCATACCTTTTGGATTGACAAGCGCGATCAAGCATTGATCCGGGATTCAAAAAAACTCAAACATCGCGAATTAGCAAAACATTATCGAGGTGCGGCGATTTATCGTAATGAGTCCTTCGACGCAGGCTTGACTTTTGGTCCGGACATTAAGGTAGCAGACCATAGCTGCGAGTGTTGCAGGATAGCCTTAACGCTCGATCGTGCTGGTAAACCTGTTGCCATGTGGCGCCATGTCTTTGCACCCAATCTTCGCGATCATGCCGTTTGGCGATGGCTGGCTCCTCATGAGATTCATCGGGCAAGTGAGGACGGCTGGCAATTAGACGCATGTCCTCACCATGGACCCGCCATTGCGCTTGCAAGCGATGGAGGTTTTCATGCTGTTTGGTACGGTGAACGTGAGGGTCTTGCTGCTGTTCGTTACGGTAAGTTGAACGATAAGGGGCTTCCTGCTGCTACGCCTGTTGTCTTGCCTGATAGGGCTGCTGAGCACGCCGATGTGTTACGGCAAGGATCGACACTCGTGATGACCTGGCAGGTCTTTGATGGTCAGCGAAGTATTTGGAAGGCTTGGGTGTCGCAAGACGAGGGTAGGCAGTTCACAAGCCTTGTGCTTGGTGAACATCTTGGAAAGCATGACTATCCAATACTTGTAGGTTCGCCCAGCGAAGGCATTTGGGCTGTCTGGAACACAGATCAAGGCCTGCGATTGCGGAAGATTGATTCCTGAAAAGCGTGCGTTATATGTTGCGTATCTATCAAATTCTGGTCTGTTGCCTGTTGAGCCTGGTCCTTGATTCAGGACTACAAGCAGCAGAGCAGAACTTAAGTTCCTCATTCAAACCTGAAAGCTTTCAAGCCTTCATCGATCAGAAAACCCCAAGCATGATTGTCTTTTCGGCGAGTTATTGCGCCCATTGTCCTGCGGTTGTTCGTTCACTTGCGAAGCAATCTCGTCGTTTGGCCAAGCCGCCGAGGATAATCGTTGTTATGGCAGACGAGTTACCCTCGCAGGCGGATAAGAATCGTATATATAACGATGTGGATCGCTTGATGGTCTTTGAGGGCAGTGAGATGGCGATTCGTCACGCGGTAAACCCGACTTGGCGTGGTCTAACGCCCTTTGTTGTCTTGGTGGGTAAGGACGGTCGAGCGAGCTACTTTAATGGACAGCCGCCAGGGCCCGACCTGCAAGCGTGGTTAAGTCAACAAGCGCCCTGACAAATTGTCTACTTTGACCCAGATCTAAGGTAGGGCGACCCTTTCGGCTCACTCGGCTGCAGCACCTCGCCAGCAAAACGGCAGTCAACCTTAATCCTAGGATAGCGCCCCCTCATGGCAGCACAATGACGTTTGGCTTGAGCTTTGGTATAAAACATCGCATCAAAGCCGCTCACGATTCGTTCGTTAAAAAATAAATCGTAGCCCACGCCGTGCACATTGGGAACCGGACCCAAGTAATCATCCATAGCGGGTAGCACGCAGGCATCGGCTTGATCCTGCAATTGTCTCAAATCCTGTGAGTGAGGAAAAATTCGCGGACTTAGCAAAAGCTTAGCCCTCTCAGTGTCTGTTAGTGAGCCAGGGTTGATCGCCACGCCGCTGCCTCGGCTTCTGTGCCGCGGGTTGTATGACATGATTGATTCACTTTCGCTCATGCTTTGACCCGAGCAATTGACATGGGTAAGCCCAAAGGCATGGCCGAGTTCGTGTACTAGTGTGCTATAAAAACCGTATCGCAAGCGTCTGTACTCGAGCACGACAATGCCTCCGCCGCCATTGACGCCTCCGTTAAAGCTGCGGCCACCTCCACCCCAGTGCGGTCGATAAAGCTGCATATTAGGATTAACAAGTATAAAAACAAAAACACTTGGTTCGATATAACGATTGCTGCCTCGAAGTTCAAGTATTTCCTTGAGCATGGCATGTTCGAAGTCTGGTGCTAACTTTTGCGACGGATCCCTTGTTTGTTCCTGTGTTTGACCCTGTATGTGCCCCTTTGCTTGGTCGCTCGGTGTATGCAGGCTTTGTTCAGCGATATTC
>OMIE01000175.1 GCA_900299025.1 Burkholderiaceae bacterium | reverse complement strand
CTGTAAGCCTCATAGGTCTCCGATGCTTTGGTATAAAATCCGTCACCGTTATCGTCGGTATAGATCGTCTTCTCAATGCGGCCATCATCGTACTCTCGCTTAATGATTGATGATCCTTCAACCGCATATGATTCGTCGGCTTCCATGGCTTTGAGCTTTGCCCGACCGTTCTTGATTTCAAATACCGCACTAACCTGCCCATTAACTACGGTAAATTGGTAGGCCTTATTCTCGTTACTACTCATAGCATTGCTCCAAATGGTTGTTCACTGCTCTTGATGGAATGTGGGTATGTTAGGGAGGCATTCTTAAGGCAAGCTTAAGGAGATTAGGCCCCTGAGCGAGGCTCTTGCCACTTAAGCCTCGCTTAAGCTGTGAAGCAAACAATCGAGCATCGAACACGTCAGGAGATGCCGTCATGGCTCGCGCCCTTCCTTCGCTGCTAGTAACACTTCTTATTACGTCCAACGCACTTGCGATGAGCCCTCAACAGCGCACTATCATCGATCAAATCATAGGTAGTGCTCCGACCAAGCCTTCTTTTCCTGCTGGGGAATCGATTTATCGCACAAAGGGCAAAGCCGGGCTTTCATGCGAAAGTTGCCACTCACCAGACCCAGGGCAAAATGGAGAGCACCAAAGTACAAAAAGGCTTATAAAGCCTTTGGATCCAAAGACCAATGCGGCACGGTTCACCGACGCCGAAAAGGTGGCTAAGTGGTTTCGTCGTAACTGTAATGATGTATTCGGGAGGCCATGCGACCCTCAAGAAAAAGCTAACTTTTTAGCCTGGCTGACCCAGAGGGAAAGCATCAGCGCCAAGCCATAGCAGCTTAGAAGTGGCCTCGCCAAGCAATACCGGTTTGCCAATGAGCCTGTGATTTCATGCTGGCCAATCCGTCGTATAGAGGGAGTGCAGAAAGGAGCCAGACTGCTTGGCGATAAGCTTGTTTGCCTTATAGTAAGCGGCGCCTATTGCCTGAAGCCTAGCCCTCACTCAATGGCTTTGTTATCTCAACGCTCAAGCCCCCAACGTTTGCTGATCGTCGAACGTGCACGTGGAGTTTCTCGAGATGGCAGATTCTTCGAACGATCGACCATCCCAAGCCGCTTCCTGTTTCCTGAGAACCAAGCACACGAAAAAACCGCTCACCGAGGCGCGACAGTTGACTCTCGCTTAGCCCGGGACCGCTATCCTCAATCACTAAACGCCATAGCCAAGATTTCGATAAGCCTTCCATGCGAAGCTGGACCTGCCCACCGATTGGGGTATAGCGAATTGCGTTATCCATCAGATTACGAACCAAGGCCTCTATGAGTGCTGGGTTCACGTAGTCCTCGATCGATTGATGCTCATCGATGTGCATTTCGACGACCTGATCCCTCTCTAGTCCACGTGGTGCCAACTCTCGCGCGGCCTGCATCACAAGTTGATCGATCCGACACAACTCACGACTGGCTGCTGCTTGTTCGCTCGACTCTAACCGTGCAAGGGCAAGTAGTTGTTCGATAAGTCTTGTAGCGCGGTCACATGCCGCTAGCATGTCACTAAGTGATAGCCTTTCAGCCTCACTGTCCTTCGGGATCATGCGCTCGATAACCTGGGCATGCGCACGAATTGCAGCAATGGGTGTACGCAGCTCATGGGCCGCATCGCCTGTAAAGCGTGCTTCAGCATCTAACTTAGCCTGCAGCTTGGATTGCGATTCAATAATGGCGCGAATTAAGGGTTCAATTTCCTTGGGTGCTTGCATACCTAGAAGATCTTTATTAGACCGATCCGATTCCGATAGCAGTGCGCGCCGTATTCGAGCAAGCGGCGACAGCCCCTGACTCACACTCAGCCAAACCCCAGCTGCCAAAATCGGTAGTGCGAACACAAAGGGAATGAATTGGCTTCGCAATATCGTCCACATGATGTCGTCACGGCTACTGATCTGCTCGGCCACATAGACACGGTCACCTTTTTCTGCACCGTTAGTAACAAAGACACGCCAGGCTTGACCGTCCTCGAGGATCTCGGTTGAAAACCCTTCTGATTTTTCAGACATCGGTCGATGGCTGCTGTTTGCTGAGTGATGCGAGAGTTGGTCATGGTGAAACACCTGATAGGCAACTCTTGGAGCGTACTTGTGCAGCAGTGGCGTATCGACATCAGTCCGACCGTCTTGGTCATTATCGTCATCGTCCTGCTCAAGGGCTCCCGCCTGCTGCGTCACGAGTATCGCTGCCGCGTGGGCAAGGTGAGCATCGAATAATTCGTCTAATTCATGCTGTGTATCCCACCAAACAATGCCGACTGCGCCGAACCATACCGCAACCACAATCCCAATGGTCTGCATCAGCAGCCTAGACTGCATGGATGGCGATGAGGTACTAAAAACGGCTTTCATCCGACATCGCCTCGAATGGTGTACCCGAGGCCACGGACTGTCACGATCAACTTGCTCTTTAGCTTGCGTCGCAAGTGGTGAATGTGCACTTCGATCGCGTTGCTGTCGACCTCGTATCCCCACTGGTATAGATGTTGTTCAAGCTGCTCGCGAGAAAGAATTCTTCCTTTTGCGATCATCAATGCCTGAATCAACTCAAACTCTCTTGCAGTGAGATTCACGGCTCTTCCGTCACACTGGACAGTGCGAGCGACGGGGTCAAGGCTAACGCCTTGAGCCTCGAGTGCATTGCTTGAATTGCCGTAGACTCTTCGAATTACTGCGTGAAGCCGCGCTCCGAGCTCGAGTAAATCAATAGGCTTGACCAGGTAGTCATCAGCCCCCGCATGAAGTCCTTTGACTTTTTGCTCTAACTGGTCGCGCGCAGTAAGTACCAAGACCGGCGTCTTAACG
>OMIE01000174.1 GCA_900299025.1 Burkholderiaceae bacterium | reverse complement strand
GCCAAGGCCGTGGCCGAGGGTGCGATGTGAACCGTTACCGTTGCCAATTACAAAATATGCGCCAGGCTTTTCTTGAATAAAGTAAGAAAAGTCCTCTGAACCCATGGTCGGCTCATACCGTCGAACCTGTTCTTCTCCGACAATGGATGACATAACCTGTCGAACGAAGTTTGTTTCATTGGCGTGATTAATCGTCGGGGGGTAGCCACGGATAAATTCAAAGCTAGAGGTAGCGCCAAAGGCGGCGCAGCAGTGTCGAGCGAGCTCTTCCATTCGTTGTTCGATGAGATCGAGCACTTCGACTGTAAAGGTTCGCACCGTGCCTTGAATCTCAGCAAAGTCCGGTATGACGTTGGTAGCTTCGCCTGCTTGAATCATCGTGACTGAAATCACTGCGTTGTCAGTCGGGTTAAGGTTTCTCGTTACGATGGTTTGAAATGCCTGCACAATTTGACAGGCCACGGGTACGGGATCAATACCGTGGTGTGGCAGGGCCGCATGGGATCCTCGTCCAGTAATTCTAATCTTGAATACATTCGATGAGGCCATCACAGGGCCCTCGCGAATACCGAAGGTCCCAGCGGGATAGTCAGGCCAGTTATGCATGCCGAAAACAGCATCCATGGGGAATCTTTCAAAGAGCCCATCTTTCATCATTTCGAGCGCACCCCCACCTCCTTCTTCACCAGGTTGGAAAATGAGGTAAACGGTCCCATTGAAATCATGATGCTTTGCCAGATGTTTGGCAGCGCCCAATAGCATCGCCGTGTGGCCATCATGACCACAGGCGTGCATCTTGCCGCGAAAGATGCTTGCATGAGGAAACTGGTTGAATTCGGTCATGGGTAGCGCGTCCATATCGGCTCTCAATCCGATGGCTTTTCCGCTCGTACTTGACTTACCGTTGGGTTGGCCATGGATGACGCCCACTAAACCTGTTACACCCAGTCCGCGATGGACCTCAATACCCCAACTCTCAAGTTTTTTTGCAACCAGTTCGCTTGTTCTGACTTCTTCAAACTTCAACTCTGGGTGTGCATGAATATCACGCCGAATATCCCGGATCTCAGCGTGGGTGCCCACAATTTCATCGATTAGTTTCATAGGCTATGACTCCTGCCATTAGTTAAGGTATTCATCGTGACGATCAGCATGGCCCAGGCACGAACTGTGAGCGCTGGAGCCATGAAATACACGGTCTACGTCGGTGCCGAATGCTTCCTGAGCAGAAGATAGCACTATGATTGAAACCTGTCCCCCATTGATGAAAGTTAATCTACCTTGGCATCTCAAGAATTGTTGCAACTACCAAAAGTGAATCAGGGCCACGATGTGGCCATAGCCGTTCAGCTTGACGGCAAACTTGCTTTGGATGCAGAAGTGAAAGGGGCATGTCCTCATGACTGCCCCGATACCTGTGCCTTAGTGTCAACCGTGGCATCTGGTCGTGTCGTGAAGGTATCTGGCTCAAAGGATCACCCGAGCACGGCAGGCGTTCTTTGCACCAAGGTTTCTCGGTACGCCGAGAGAACCTATTCAGCCGATCGGCTCAAAACCCCTATGAGGCGAATAGGACCAAAGGGTTCGGGCCGCTTCGTTCCTATATCGTGGGATGAGGCCTTGGATGAAATCGCTATCAAACTCAAATCGATTGCCGCGCGCGATCCAGAGGCCATACTGCCCTATAACTATGCGGGAACGATGGGCTATGTGCAAGGCGAGTTTCCTCAGCGGTTTTTTCATAAGTTAGGTGCCTCGCTACTCGATAAGACTATTTGTGCTTCTGCAGGATCCACGGGTTTGTTATACACACTAGGCGCATCGGTAGGTATGGATGTCGAGCGCTTTGTAGATTCAAAGCTCATCATCATCTGGGGCTCAAACGCAATCGCATCCAATCTGCACTTTTGGTCGCTTGCTCAAGAAGCGAAGCGTCGGGGTGCGAAACTTATAGCGATCGATCCTTTTAAAAGCGATACCGCTCTAAAATGTCACGAACATATTGCAATTCGACCAGGTACTGATGCCGCACTTGCATTCGGCGTCATTCGAGAGCTACGACAGCATGGCTGGCTCGATCAATCGTATATTGATCGTCACACGCTTGGGTCTGATCTCTTATTCGAACGGGCACAGTCTTTTACCCTTGAACGAACCGCAGAAATTTGTGGGATTTCTGAATCTCAGATAGCTTCTCTAGCTCGGGATTATGGGTCGATTAAGCCTGCTGCTATTCGACTTAACTATGGTATGCAACGCGTTCGGGGCGGAGGCAATGCTGCCCGGTTGATCGCCGGCCTACCTGCGTTAATCGGTGCGTGGCGCCACCCAGCGGGCGGTATGCTTTTGTCGAGCTCGGGTCATTTCCCAGGGAATCCTGCTGGTTTATCGCGTCCGGATCTCATCCCGCAATTACGAGCCTCGCCCTCGCGTCTGCCTCGCACCATCAATATGTCCACCATTGGTGATGCTTTATTGCAGACCGATCAAGCTATTGAAGCAGTCATCGTCTACAACGCCAACCCGCTTGCTGTTGCTCCCGAGTCAGCAAAGGTCCGAAGTGGCTTCGCGCGTGAAGACCTCTTTACCGTTGTGATCGAGCAGTTTCAAACCGATACAGCTGACTACGCCGATATCCTCCTGCCAGCCACGACTCAGCTTGAGCATTTCGACTTGCATAAGTCTTATGGGCATCGCTATCTAGTTGTTAATGAAGCAGCTATAAGTCCTATCGGTTCAGCACGATCAAACGCAAGCATCTTTCGAGATTTAGCCAAACGGATGGGTTGGGACGAAGCATGTCTCTTTGAGGATGATGTAACAATCGCTCAAAGCGCAATCCATTGGTCGGACCCGAGATTGGCCGGTATGGACCTTCAATCCTTGCGCCAACAGGGATGGTGCAAGCTTGCCATCGACGATGCTCCATTTGCCCAGGGCCATTTCCCTACACCATCAGGTAAGGTTGAATTTTACTCACAACGCCTTGCCGATCAAGGCCTCGACCCACTTCCTGATTACTTGGCGCCCTATGAAAGCGCGGAAAGTACGCCTGAGCTTGCTGCACGCTATCCGCTCGCCATGATCTCACCGCCTGCGAGAAATTTTTTGAATTCGAGTTTTGTGAATGTTCAAAGTCTAAGATCGATAGAGGGTGAGCAAACCTGCGTAATGCACCCGGACGATGCCTTTGAACGCAAGCTTGTTGAGGGCGATCTTGTAAGCATTCACAATGATCGAGGCTCGCTCCATGCGAGGCTCCATATCAGTGATCGAACCCGTCAAGGCCTCGTTGTTGGCTTTGGCATTTGGTGGCAAAAGCTCACGCTCAACGGAAACAATGTGAATGCGGTCACCCATCAAAGGCTCACCGATTTAGGGCGCGCAGCTAGTTTTTATGACTGCCTTGTTGAAGTAAGCAGGCCGGATTAAGCCAACAAAGAACACCATATCAGCGTCACGAGAGGGAGACACAACTATGAATAGAAACTGGCTCAAGAACTATCCCCAGGGAGTACCGTCGGAGATTGATCCGGGTCAATATAGTTCCCTGGTTCACTTACTCGAAGAAGCATTTACACGCTATCGAGACCGTGCCGCATATATCGGCTTTGCCAAGCCGATGACCTATGGCGAACTTGATGATCGATCGCGCGCCTTGGGTGCATTTTTTCAAGCTCAGGGCATCGAAAAAGGCGATCGCGTTGCCATCATGATGCCTAATGTCTTGCAGTACCCGGTGGCACTCGCTGCAATTCTTCGGATTGGCGCGGTCGTTGTTAACGTCAATCCCCTGTATACCCCAAGAGAACTTGAGCACCAACTTAAGGATTCAGGGGCAAGAGCGATTGTGATTCTCGAGAACTTCGCAGTAACCCTTCAGCAGGTCATCCGAAACACTGATATTAAGCAAGTTGTACTTGCATCAATGGGCGACTTGTTGGGCTTTAAGGGCAAGATCGTCAATTTTGTCATTCGTCGTGTGAAAAAGATGGTGCCCGAGTTTTCATTGCCCGGGGCACATCTTTTCAACGAGGCACTCGCAACCGGCGCAAACCTTAGTTTCACAAGTCCTGATTTACATCACGCGGATGTGGCGTTTTTACAGTACACGGGCGGCACAACTGGGCTATCCAAAGGGGCAACCCTCACACATCGCAATATCATTTCAAACGTTCTTCAATCTGAGGCTTGGATGCAACCTGCCTTACACAAGCCAGGCAAGCCTTCACTCGAAGGGGAGCAACTCACAACGGTTTGTGCTTTGCCGCTTTATCATATCTTCGCTCTCACTGTCTGTGCCTTGCTTGGTATGAGAGTTGGCGCGCTCAATATTTTGATTCCTAATCCGCGCGATTTGGATGCACTTGTGAAAGAGTTGCGCCCTCATCGCTTTCACATGTTTCCCGCTGTTAATACCTTATATAACGCTCTTGCCGGACATGCCGCCTTTAAGGAACTTGATTTCTCATCATTGAGGGTTTCCAATGGTGGCGGTATGGCGGTCCAAAGGGCTACGGCCGAGCGCTGGCTTGAGTTAACCGGATGTCCTATTTGTGAAGGCTATGGCCTTTCGGAGACTTCGCCTTCTGCGACCTGTAATCCCACAGATACCGACGCCTATTCGGGCACGATTGGCATGCCATTGCCATCGACCGAGGTGGTGATCCTTGACGACGATGGTCGCAAACTTGGTGTCGGCGAGCGCGGTGAAATTGCTATTCGAGGGCCGCAGGTGATGGTGGGTTATTGGAATAAGCCTCATGAAACGGCTAAGGTGATGACACCGGATGGCTTTTTCAAAAGTGGGGATGTTGGCATAATGGACGAGCGGGGATACATCACGATTGTTGATCGCAAGAAAGATATGATTCTTGTATCAGGGTTCAATGTTTATCCAAATGAAGTTGAGTCGGTCGTGTCGATGCATCCGGGCGTCTTGGAGTGCGCTGTCATTGGGGTGCCCGATGGTGCGGCTGGTGAAGCTGTCAAACTCTTTGTTGTTAAGCGAGACCCATCACTGACCGAGGTCGCGCTTCGCGAGTATTGTGCAGAACATCTAACTGGCTATAAAAAGCCTAAATTTATTGAATTTAAATCTGATCTTCCCAAGACTAATGTGGGCAAGATTCTAAGGCGCGCCCTACGCGATACCGAGAAAACAGCATGACGAAAAGCCCCCTAAGCGAGCGACCGAGAAAGTCACCACAAGACCTAAGGAGTCATCGCTGGTATGGCGTGAATGATATGCGCTCATTTGGCCATCGCTCGCGTACAGCTCAAATGGGATATCACCGAACTGACTACGCCGGCAAGCCGGTGATCGCAATCATCAATACCTGGAGCGATATTAATCCTTGTCATTCACATTTCAAACAGCGGGTTGAGGAAGTCAAGCGTGGAATCTGGCAAGCCGGAGGTTTCCCCGTTGAGATGCCCGCGATGAGTCTGAGTGAGCCTTTTCAAAAACCCACCACCATGCTTTATCGCAACTTGCTTGCCATGGAAGCTGAAGAATTATTACGGTCCTATCCTGCCGACGGTGTGGTTCTAATGGGTGGCTGTGACAAGACTACGCCAGCCCTTTTGATGGGCGCCATCTCGATGAATTTGCCGAGCATTTTTGTTCCCGCCGGGCCCATGCTTCGCGGTGACTACAAGGGGAAGTTTCTCGGCAGTGGGAGCGATACTTGGAAGTACTGGGCAGAACTAAGGGCTGGCAACATTAGCGCAAGTGATTGGCAGGATATTGAAGACGGTATTGCTCGGTCGGCTGGCCATTGCATGACGATGGGTACTGCTTCGACCATGACATCTGCGACAGAAACACTGGGATTTACCTTAGCAGGGGCTGCGTCGATTCCAGCTCCCGATGCAAGGCATGGGCAAATGGCGAGTCTTAGCGGCAAGGCGATTGTTGAAATGGTCTGGCACGACATGAAGCCCTCCGATTTTTTAACACAAGCCTCATTTGATAATGCGGTCACTGCAGTGCTTGCGCTAGGCGGCTCAACCAATGCCATCGTGCACCTGATTGCGATGTCTCGTCGGGCTGGCTTTGCCCTTGACCTTGATCGATTTGACGCGTTGGCACGCAAGACCCCGCTTTTGGCGAATCTTCGGCCGTCGGGCGCATTTTTAATGGAAGATTTTTACTATGCAGGAGGACTTAGAGCTCTGCTTTGGCAAATTCGCGATCTCCTAAGTCTTGATCAACTCACCTGTACGGGCCAGAGCCTTTTTGAGCAAGTGAAAGATGCTGAGATTTATCACGATGAGGTCATACGCCGTCGTGATAATCCCTTGATCGAAGGTGGCAGTCTTGCAGTTTTGCGCGGTAATCTTGCCCCCAACGGAGCCGTGATCAAACCTTCGGCAATGGAGCCACACTTGCGCCGACATCAAGGCCCTGCTGTTGTTTTCAAAGATTACAACGATATGGCTTCAAGAATTGATGAGCCTGGTCTCCACATCGATGCCAATTCAGTGATTGTCTTGCAAAGTGCGGGACCACAGGGCGCCCCAGGAATGCCCGAATGGGGTCAACTGCCGATTCCACAAAAGCTGCTCAAGCAGGGTGTTCGCGATATGGTTCGCATAAGCGATGCGCGCATGAGTGGCACGAGCTATGGAGCTTGTGTCTTGCATGTTTCTCCCGAGTCGCACATCGGGGGGCCGCTCGCACTGGTTCAGGACGGCGACATCATTCGCCTTGATGTCGAGGATCGCAGGATTGACCTCATGATTAGCGAGACTGAGTTGGCCGCGAGAAAGGCGGCCTGGGTCGCGCCGCCTGCTAAGTTTTCGAGGGGCTATGGTGCGCTTTATCTCAAGCACATCCAGCAGGCAGACCAGGGATGCGACTTTGATTTCTTACAGGCTGAGCCGGCCCGATCTGACGAGCCCGAAATCCATTAGGCGATTTTAGTTTGCAGCGATGGCCCTTAATTCATGCTCACTGAGCATCAAAGAAAAACCCGCCAGCGGCGGGTTTTTCGCTCATCGCTGTGAGAGCCGATTAGAACGCGTGGTTGATGCCAATGGCAAGCTCGCTACGATCGCGAGTGGGACTACCGGCTTTCTTAAGCTCATCAGCACCGTAAAGTGCATAGAGACGGG
>OMIE01000173.1 GCA_900299025.1 Burkholderiaceae bacterium | reverse complement strand
GGAGGTTCGAATCCTCTCACCCCGACCACCAAGCCAACGAATCTGCCCATAGCTCAGCTGGATAGAGCAACGGCCTTCTAAGCCGTAGGTCGCACGTTCGAGTCGTGCTGGGCAGGCCAGCACAGCGCTGTGCGGTTTGTCTACTGTGTGGCTGGTTTAGCTTGTCTCTTCTGTTCTTCGAAACAGCGCTTCATCATCGCTACGGGTAAAAACCTCAATGCCAATCTCTTTCGCCACCCGAAATGCGCGTGAATCGACCCTAGGGGATATGACGATTTTTCGATTAACAGTGCGTCCTTCGCGTTCGCTATAAGCCTGGACTTTTCGATCAAACAAATAGATCGCTTGTTTGTCAACCGAAGATTTGATCTCAATGGCCATGCATATGCCGTTTGTGACTACGATATCCATTTCAACTTGATCTGGACGACCGAATACCTTGCCATCGCTGTCCTGAAAACTGACGTTTTGAACCGTCACGCCATATGACTCGGTGAGAATGCCAGCAAGCGCGCTCCGAAAGCTTTCTTCTGCGGATAGACCCCAACGAGCACCAAGTGCACCGATCGAGAGCTTGATTTGTTGCAGATCTCCTTCGAGGCGCTCAAATCGCTGATTGATGCGTTCATCTTGAGCTTTTCTGTCTGCTGCAAGTTCTTCCCATCGCTGATCTTCCTGCGCCCAGCGAAGATCCTGCTTACTCCAGTGCTCTGCCTGCTCTTTCCAGCGCTCCGCCTGTTCATTCCAACGATCGTTTTGCTCTTTCCAGCGCTCCGCCTGTTCATTCCAACGGTCGTTTTGCTCTTTCCAGCGTTCCGCCTCTTCGTTCCAGCGAACGGCCTGGTTGTCCCAGAGTTGCTTTTGCTGTGCCCAGCGGCGTGTCTGGGTCTCGCGATCGGTTGCGATTTCGTGCAGCACTCGCTCTATGCCAGCGTGGAACTCCTTTCTAGTCAGGAAATTGTTTTCCAAGTTCATCATTGGTTCTCCGCATTTTCAGGTTTGGAGATGCCTCGTAAACCATCCAGGCGATGGCTTACGCCTGGGCGCTAAATCTTTGCGCTATGACAACCCTCTTCGTCCAGTGCCGTATTGATTGCAAAAATATATCGTACTTTTCTTAATTTGTTAAGGTTCCTGCCATCTTCGTTTGACGCCGATAGGCCCAGGAACCTACAATCCGCGTTCGTTGATGGTGGCCGTAGCTCAGTTGGTAGAGTCCCGGATTGTGATTCCGGCTGTCGTGGGTTCGAGTCCCATCGGCCACCCCAGTACTTTTCGTGCATGATGTCGATGACATCTCAGTGCGACACTCGCGCGCAACCATGCCGAATCCTATATGTCAACTGCCACAACGGTGATTTGCTGCCCGGCGCTCAGTGAGCAGTCGATGACCGAACTCGAGCGGCGTGTGCGCTCCTGGATTGGGCCCTGTCAGATTTGGACCGAGCACGATATTGGCACGATGGAACACAATGCCAGCCGCTTGCAAGCCGTCGTAGAAGCGGTGGGTTCGATTCAATGGGTCGGTTCGGGACTGGGCGCTGCGCTTGGTTATTGGCTTGGCTGTCGCATCGAAGGAGCGATCCGCCAGGCTGAAATGTTTGAGCCCTTTCTTGGTTTTAACGCCCCTTTTTGTAAGTCAACACGCAGCGGTAGGCGCATGTGGGCAAAGCTGGCCTTAGGCCTTGCCAGGCATGAATGGGGCCTGCTGCTCGGGGTGCTTTTGCCCCCTCCCAGTATTGCAGCACCCCGCAAACTTGATCTGCTGCCTTGCCGGAGTTGGCAGCAGGTTGCGTCTTACACGGATTCACTAGACTTCGTGGACTTGAGCGTGCACTATGGAAAAGGAACGAGGGTCTGGGTCAACCGTGCAGACCCGGATATTGAGGCTGATCGAGCAGCCAGCCAAATTCGAGCGATGAGTCCACATGCCTTAGTCGAGATCGATCAATGGCAACAGGGTTCGTTTCCGGATTTGCTGGTGGAAACCATGGGGGCCAAGGTATGGGGATGACCGGCACGCTCACCGAGACCGACTACACCGTCATGCTGGTGCTGTTGCTGCTTTTATCCGCCGTCGGCCTTGTTTGGCTGGGTGCTTTTTTGCAAAAGCGCAACGAGCGACCAAGTGGCGAGTCGATCAAGGCTGAGAAATCGGCAAACAATGGGGCAAGCAGTGGACCGCCCCTGCCGCCAACAAGTGCAGAGCAAATTGTCAAGCGGATGGAACAACACCTGAGCGATTTGCAAAGGCAGCTGAACATGGATTTGGCCCAGTTGCAGGCTTCGATGAAGGCCGATCGGGCTGACACAGAGCGCCATGTGGTGCGAGTGCGCGAGATGGCAAGCGAGCACAAGCTAAGTCTCACTTTGTTTGAGCTCTTTGAGAGCCTGAAAACACTGCCTAAAAAGACTCAAGACGCCCAGGCGATCGATCGCGCCTGGCATGGCCAAGTTGGTATCGAGCCCGATGACGTGTTGCTGCCGAGCGAAGATAGTGACCCCTGGAAAATCTACTTTAAGCTCGAAGGTATTTGGTATTTGCTGCGCGTTCTTGAGAGGAAGTACAGCAGGATCGATTATTATGAGATCTCGCTGCACGACGAGGATGGAAGGTTGTTGGCCGAAGTGCGGGCAAGACCCGATGTAAGTCGTGCGAAGCTTGATAAAGAATTTGTTTCAAGCCTGCACGTTGGACCATGGCTTTCAGAGTTCATCGCGCTGCGTTTGCGAATGGATCATCGGTTGCAAAGAACATTAATGGAAGCGGCATCGAGGGATGTGGATGCTATGAAGCGCAGCTTCCGCATTCTGCAAGTGGGGAAGAAAGTTGAAACTGCCAGCGATTGATTTACAGGGAACCCTCGGCAAAGTACCGGGGCTGTCAAAATTCATCAAGCCCAAGGCGGGCGCCTCGTCTGCTTCGGGAGCGGTGAGAGGGAAGGCTGCACAGGCAAAAAGCCATGAGCAGCAGGTCCAGCAACGCCTTGACCTCACGATGAAAGGTCTCGGTGGGCTTGCCACCGTGCTCGTGCTTTTCGCGCTTTACACGGTGTTTTCGCAAAGTGGGCTCAATAAGGCAATCCACACCGCTGCGCCCCCAATGGTTGATCTGTCTGAGCTTGTTGCGACCCATGGCGGGAAAGGCGCTTCGGGTAAAAGCGATCATGCCAAGGAAGCTAAGGCAGCGAACAACGCCAAGCTCAAGCTTCCCGAGGGGACCGACCCGAGGATCGATTACGCTTTTGAGCAAATCGCCAATTTTGAAAACACCCGTTCTGAGGCGGTGTTGCGCAGTACTCGCGCAAATGTTGCGGGGGTTGCGCCGGGCAGTGTGGCTGCGCGTGCGGGATTTAGGGTGGGGGATTTCATCTTAAGTATCGATGGGGATCAGGCAGGGTTTGTGTGGGACAGCCTTCGTAAATTGACTGCTGCCGGCAAATCCTCGGTCTTGCTCGAAGTCCAGCGAGGCAATGAAGTCTTGCGTGGCGAACTGATGGCACCTGAAGGGGAGCTGCTCACATCAACGAATACCGGTTTGCTCTTTGAAATCCCTGAGGGCTACCGTTTTATCGGTGAAAACGATCGGCGCGAGCTTCGAGGCGGATTTTCTAGGGCGTATATGGAGGGTCTCGCGGGTGATGAGCGCCTAGCCTATGCAACAAGCTTGGCACTTTTAGGTGGCAATTTGGTCAAACGCGGGGTCGAGCAGGCCGATTTGAAACCTTCAGACCCGATGTGGCTGAAGACCGAGCAAATCCTTGCCGATCACCACAGTAAATTCAGCAAGGCGCTCGCACACCACGGTGCTGTCCTCGAGACTATGCAGGCGAATTTACAAGCTGGCTTTGTGAAAATTGGCGCTCTACTCTTAGCAGCGCTTATTG
>OMIE01000172.1 GCA_900299025.1 Burkholderiaceae bacterium | reverse complement strand
GTTGACGGCGATGGCGTATTTCAAAAGATCGCTAAGGACTACGGCCTCACTGATGGAACATCAACGCATTGGCTGGCCGATAACCAACATGGTGACGATGGCGATAATCGCTGGGAAGGTAGTCGTGATGATGATGCCTATCACGGTGGTTCTGGCCGAGACAGTTTAAGGGGTGGTGATGGCAGCGATGATTTGTATGGGGGCGATGACGACGACAACCTCTCAGGCGGTATCGGTAACGATGACTTAGACGGTGGTCATGCAAACGATACGCTCTATGGTGACTCAGGAGACGATCATCTAGAGGGCGGCATCGGCGATGATCGATTACAAGGTGGCGATGGCGCTGATGAACTACACGGCGGAGAGGGTCGTGACTACTTAGACGGAGGCTTTGGAAACGATCATCTCGTGGCCGATTC
Source organism: Burkholderiaceae bacterium (assembly GCA_900299025.1). GTDB lineage: Bacteria > Pseudomonadota > Gammaproteobacteria > Burkholderiales > Burkholderiaceae_E > UBA3064. The sequence goes on along the minus strand of OMIE01000172.1, from coordinate 4,676 downwards.
GGATCTGGACTACGATCTTTACATCGGTGGTGCAGGAAAGGATACCCTTGACTTTAGTGCGTCACTGGGTCCCGTCGTCGCAAGCCTCGCGACGGGACTGGTCCAACAGCAGATTGGCGGCGTTGCAGTCAATGACAAAGTACAGAGCGTTGAAGTTTTAGTAGGAAGCGGTTTTGCTGACAAACTTAATGGGAGTTCATCGAGTGATGAGCTATCGGGTGGACAGGGAAATGACAGCATCAGTGGTGGCCGCGGAAGTGACGTCCTCACGGGTGGTGAAGGTGATGATGTCTTTGTATACACCTTCGCTTATGAAAGTGGCCTAACGACTCAAACACGTGATGTGATTACTGATTTCGCTGAGGGCGACTTAATCGATTTAAGTGCGATCGATGCACGGTCCGGGAACAGCACAAACGATGCGTTCTCTTTCATTGGGTCAGTGGCTAACCTTTCTCTTGCCAATGCAAATGGTGCGCTTTGGTTTGACCAAGGCGTGCTGTATGGCAGCACCGATGCTGATCTTGCCCCAGAGTTTTCCATTGAGCTAGTAGGAGTCACTACCTTTGAGCTCACGGATTTTGTTGGCTAGCCGTCGAACATAAACCAAACGCTTGCCCACAGCATTCCCTATCTCTGCAGCGGGTTCAAGTTGAATGGATAGCATTGACTAATTATCCTAATCCATCAGGTATTGCAAAAAAGTCGGCAACTAATCTCTTTAAAAATGTTGTATTCATAGTACATAGTATTTATACTATGTACTATGGGACGAACCAAAGAAGACCCTCTCTTTAATCGAATCGAGGCCGCTCGAGTAGCTAGGGGCCTATCGAGGCAACAGCTCGCTGATGCAGTCGGGGTGCATTACCAAACGGTCGGGTATTTGGAGCGTGGTGAATATAGCCCAAGCTTGACATTGGCAATTCGCCTTGCTTCAGAACTGGGCTGTCGTGTTGAGGAGCTCTTTTCAGTCCGTCCCTTCTACTGAGGAGTTGAGGGATGCCACAGCACGACGCCAAGAAAAAGCGCTTCTATTGGATTGAAGGCGTGACCCGCCGAGAAGTTGAGAAGAGTCTCAATGATCAACGTCCAAGCCTTTTCCGCCAACAAAAGCCAAGGCGCACATTGGTCGTGGTTGGAGCAATATCGATTTTCGGACTTGCTTTAAATGCTTTTGTGCCTGGCGTGAAGCTGGCGAGCTATTTGGAAGTCTTGATGCTAATCCTAATTACTGGAACATACTTTAAGCTCAGGGCCGCTGTACGGCATGTCTCAGATGCCCCTGATGAGTTACTTGACGAAAGACAGATCACGATGCGAAACGCTACCTACGTGGTTGCGTATCGCTGGTTAACTTTCGTTTCGCTTGCCCTTGTTCTATTGCTGATTGCTGCTGAAGACACAAAGCTTTTCGGTTGGTCATTTAACGTTGACTCGGAAGATCTCTCCCGGTGCGCATTAGCTTTTTTGTTTCTTGCTGCAGGATTGCCGGCTTCAGTCATGGCGTGGCAATTACCCAGCGAAGTATTTGATGATGAAACCGGTAATCGTCCTAACGGCGCGCTTGATTCAAGGCATAAGCAATCATGAAGCAGGCGATCCTAGAGGCGGAAGATGACGCCATTTATCGCTCATACATACCATTTGTCGCATTCCAATGGGTACGCATGTGTCAATTCCGCAGGATCCACTGGGTCGCGATTTCTAAAGTCACTGCCAATAGCCAATAGGAAGCCAAACGATCATGAATCGACTCACTATGCAACTAATCACTCTCGCAACATGGGTCCTTTGCGGCGCACTCGCAGCTCAAAAGGCACTGGCTGTTGACGATCAACCCTTTGTTATGACCGCGACCAGTGCACCCACTAGCCAACGACAGGTCATTACATCGGCTGACCAATTCCCTCGCCGAAACATCCAGCTGGATAAACTACCAAGCCAATACCTCGACGGGTCTCGTGCAGAATTAAAAGGTCTCGCTCAGTTGCTTGAAGCAAACTTAAATGATGACCTTTCTAAATTCGATATTCAAGATGCTGCGACACTCCGTGCTTACTATGGAGCCCTTCTAAGTCTTGCCCAATTCAACGCTGACTGGGGCGCACTACCCAAGCTAGTAGAACGATTAAAGGCCCTTCAAGATAAGCCCGGCCCACGCGCGATGACGGGAACCCTGGCACAACTTGTCGCCGAACAGCAAATGGCCAAACACGATACCAATTGGGTAAAGGCTGAAGTTACCAAACGTTATAGCGCTATGAATTGGGATGATGTCAGTCACGACATCAAAGCACTGAAAGGTCAGCTTGAGCTTGTAAATCCTTCGCTCATCAAAGGCAGCTTTGAACAACAAGTCGATGTCATGGCCCGCAATATGAACATGAACGTTCCGGAGGGTATGGTTGCATCGATCCTCGGAGCACGGTTACAGAACGAGTTGATTGTGCCTTTGCAATTAGCAATTGTTAGTGGCTTACAGGAAGTGATCGACGCTCGAAGCAAAGCGTCAGCGAAAGCGGACATCTGGACGCCACGGCTATTCACCATTCCCAGCGCAGCTGATGCCTCAACAGTCGGTATCGGGATTTGGGACTCAGGCGTTGACTTGACTCTTTTTGCGAGCACGCCAGGGAAAGGTATCGCGTTTGATCGTGAATCACGCCCTTCACCGGACCTTTTGAGGCCTTTAGGTGACGCTCAAGCAAAGTGGCCGCAACTCAAAAAGCTTGTCAAAGGAGCTATGGATTTGCGCGCAGCGCTTGATACAGAAGATGCGCGCCTGCTTAAACAAACGGTTGCGAGCCTTAAGCCTGATCAGGTGAAGCAATTTCAAGAGGAGCTAAGCCTCGCTGGCGTCTACACCCACGGAACCCATGTCGCGGGCATTGCTGTTGAGGGGAACCCGTTTGCGCGGGTTTTCACTGCAACCATGCTTTGGGAACATCGAACTGAGCCAGTAAAACCTAGTGAGGCACTTTCTCAGCGCACTGTCGATGCTTATCGACAGATCGTACGGTCCTTTGCCGATCAACAAGTGCGTGTCGTCAATATGAGTTGGCGCTATGGTGCTACCGCCTACGAAGGTATGCTTGCTTGGCATAACGTCGGGTCTGGGCCTGAAGAGCGTAAGCAACTTGCACGCAAACTCTTTGCCATGGAGCGAGACGCTCTTCGCGAAGCGATCGCATCCAGGCCCGAGATTCTCTTCGTTGCGGGATCCGGAAACGAAGACAATAGTGCTGATTTTGAAGAGTACATTCCCGCAGGCCTAAATCTGCCGAATCTAATCACAGTGGGTGCTGTTGACAGAGCAGGCCAAGAGACCAGCTTTTCTACCTTCGGTAAGACCGTGGCCGTACACGCCAACGGCTTTGAGGTGGAAAGTCTGCTACCTGGCGGCGATCGTGTGAAATTCAGTGGCACCAGCATGGCAAGCCCCCAGGTTGCGAATTTGGCGGCTAAACTCTTTGCACTAAAACCTGAGCTAACGGTGGCACAAGTTCGCGAAGCAATGATCGGCACGTCAGAGCGCAAAGGCCGCGTCAACCTTATTCACCCACGACATGCAGCGCAAGCGCTCGGCATCACCCTATCGCCGTGAAACTTTGGACATACCGATTTAGGCCCACTGGCCTACCCATTGAACTCGACATAGACCTGGAAACGTCGTGGTCTTACTCAAGACTCGTCGTTCGTCATAATGGTAACGTTTATATCGATAGGCAAAACTACTTTGAAGACACTTATCGACTTCATGAAATCGAGATACCCACAACCTTGGGCATCTTGCTGATTCAAGTTGGTCCGCAGACTGCCTGGCATTACAGCGCCGTGATTAAGGCCAACGGCAATGCCGTGTGGCAATCACATGCCAATCCCCACGCCTACCTCGACCGTATGCAGTCGCTAATGACCAGTAAGGCAGACGGTAAACCTGCCTTTGAACCTGGCATCTGGCGAAGAAATATGCCGTCGATCCTTGTCGATATGGCGCTCGGGATACTCTTCTTTGCTCTAGGAAAGACAACGGATCTCCGCACGGCTGCCATGGCCACTGCGCTTGTCGGCTTGGCACTTTTACCCATTCAATGGATGGTCAAGCGGCTTTTGCGCAGAGACATCGATCTACTTGGTGGGATGGCGCTATTTGGTGTTGTCATGCTGATCTTATCCGCAGCCTTTTCATGGTATTTCGATACTGAGTTGGCCGTCCAACTCAAGGCTAGTGTGATGGGATCGATCGCCGGATCGCTCTTTTTTCTGGATGCATGTTTTGGTGGCCGTTGGTTGGCAAAGCGTTTGGCGAGCTATCTGGCCTATCGGGATTTGCAACTCAGGCGCCTAGCGTGGGGTATGGCGCTGACAAGTTTCATGATGGCGGGGATCAATTTATTCATAGCGCTCAGCTTTTCTAAGGACATGTGGCTCTACTACACGACCTGGGGCGACATCTTGATCGTCATCTTCCTCACTCAGTGGACCATTAACTGGGCGCGTCGTTAGCTTCTGTTTTTGCTTTCTAGCGAACCACTTATGGATACATTAATTAAATCATTAGATCAAGCTTTAGAAACAGAACGGCTTTATGTCAATCCGCTTAAGGCAAGCGATGCAGCGGCAGCATTCGAAAGTCTTCAGAACGATGATCTGTATAAGTGGATCTCTATGGC
>OMIE01000171.1 GCA_900299025.1 Burkholderiaceae bacterium | reverse complement strand
GACTCCTATGGCCGTCAGCCTTACGTTAGGTTTACCCAGCGTTTCTAGGCTTCCAGCCTAAGTTAACGTTTCAATCAAAGCGGAGCCTCGTGCTCCGCTTTTTTTATGGGTGCAAGCGTATATCGAAGCTTCTTAGGTATAATCTTACGATGTAAGGTGGCGGCGATCTTAAACTAAGCGAAGCCGCAACAGTCTTAAACCTAGCGCACAAATGATGTGGGAGAGAGCTTCATGACAAGCAATAAGAATTTCGAGTTCGATGGCCATGCGCCTCGTGTGACCTCCGCTCTTTACAAGCGGATTTGCAAAAATATGACGCAGGGTTTGGTGTGCGCCATGCTTGGCTTTTGCGCGATTGTTCTGCCTGCTCAGGCATCAGCAGAACAAGTTGCACTAAGAGATTTTTTTGAGCGTCGGCAATTCATTAACATGAAGCTTTCCCCCGATGCGCGCCACATCGCTTTTTCCTACGAGCAAGGCAACGAAGTTCGACTCGCCGTGATGACAGCGGCCGATAGGAAAGTCGTCAATCATTTCAGTTTCGGCGATGCTATGCATGTCCAAGAATTTATTTGGGCAACTAATCAAAGGTTAGTGATGGCAGTCGGGAAGGTGACCGGCTACCTTGATAGTGATGGCCGCCCCACTAATCTTTACGCTTCAGACATCAATGGGGATAACCGACGCGAGATTTTTGAAATGGCATCATCGCGTTATGCCTTGCTCCATCGCTTGCCGAAAGATCCTGCCCATATATTGATTGCGAAGTATCACTGGGCTGATAACGGTAAGGGTAAAGTCCACCGCCTTAATATTGAGAACGGTAGGCTCGACTATACCGCCGACGAGCCATCGGGTGATATCCGTGGCCTTGGGGCTGATACCGAAGGCAGAGTACGGATCGCGGTTGAGACGCTCGAAGGCAAGTCTGAGGATGACGAGCGAACATTTTTACATGTGCGCGGTGTTGGCGAGAGTAAATGGACCAAGCTTGATCTTGCAGCCAAGCGCAAGCGGGTTGCCTTTCAGCCGGTCGGATTCTCTGCCGATGGCCAGCGTGCGTACTTTTTATCGAATTTTGACCAAGAGAAACAAGACCGACTTGGACTTTTCGAATACGATTTTCAATCGAAGAAAGTAGATCTGGTCCATCGTGAGGCCGATGTTGATCTGGCAGGCCCTCTCCTAGGAGCCAATGGCGAGGTTCTAGGCGTCTTCCATTTAGGAGGGCGTGGTGAGCAGTTATTGATGGATGATCGCGTCAAGCATGGTCAGTTCATCAATATGCTTGTGCAAGCATTCAAGGGGCAGCACGTTTCAGTTACTTCTTATAGCGATGATGGCAATCAAGCAATCGTGCGCGTTCGCAGTGATCGTAACCCGGGTGAATTTTATTTATTTGATTTGGATACACGAAAGGCTACTTTTCTCGAAGCGAGTCTGCCCAAGATTAAAGCCAAGCAAATGCTTGAGACAGAACCTGTCGTGATTGCTGCCAACGATGGTATGCGTTTACATGCGCTTTTGACCCGACCGGCGTCCAAGGCTAAGCAGTTGCCGCTCATCATCAATGTCCACGGCGGACCATTTGGTGTTACTGATTTTTGGGGCTTTCATCCTGAGTCACAGTTCTTCGCAAGTCGGGGCTATGCAGTTTTGCAGGTTAACTACCGCGGTTCAGGCAACCGAGGTTCCGATTTTGAGCGAGCCGGCTACCGCCAGTGGGGCACCAGAATGCAGCAAGACTTGGTTGATGCCACCGAGTGGGCAATCAAGGAAGGCATCGCTGATCCGAAGCGAGTTTGTATTTATGGCGGTAGCTACGGTGGCTATGCAGCGCTCTGGGGTGTCATCAAAGATCCCGACCTTTATCGATGTGCCGTCGGCATCGTTGGCGTATACGATTTAGTACAGTTTAGAAAAGGCGACGGCTCAGATTTCAACCGTTTTGGTGGTGATTACTTTGAGAAGTTTATGAAAGCTCGGGTTGGCGAAGATCCGGAAGCCCTCAGGGCCGTCTCACCAGTACACCATGTCGACAAGATCAAAGCCGAACTTTTCATCATCCACGGTGAAAAAGATGTGCGGGTTCCCGTGGAACATGCTTATAGGCTTCGCGATGCACTAAAGAAGGTGAATAAAAATTTTGAATGGATGATTAAGCCCGAAGGACATGGGTTTTACGATGTTAATAACCGCGTCGATATGTACACCCAGGTATTAGCATTTTTTGAGAAACATATTGGTAAAGCGCAGTAAATCGGCGCTCTGCTACAGGGCTCGACCCATCGATTTGTTTCGTCGCTCAAACGGTATTATGGGTCGAGATTTGGTTGGTTTCGAGATTTAGTTAGTTCGATTTAGCTAATTTGAGCGTCCAGGCTAGCGTTGCGCTAGCCTCTTGTAGCTGCCTAAGTTCAAAATTGAGAGCGCCGGCCGTCCCGGCAGACCCGGCGTGGGTGACAGACGCTAAGGCGCCTCTCATCGAAGTCTCCGATTGGGCTACTTTACATAACTGTCGGAGACGCTCTTTGGAGTCAGCGAGAAGGCTGTCGAGCTCGACCAATCGTTGCTTGGCGGCCTTTGCACCTTCATGTCGCGATCCTTGAAGAATCTGGCTAACCCAGTCTCTTGTATCCAGCAAAATATCAGGGACGAGGCATTTGCTGCATCGATCAGCAAGATCATCAAGGCAGAGATTATATCGATCACGCAGGGCAATCACTTGCTTATTGTTATTTAGTTGTCGCACAACCCTTGCCCGCTTTGCCATTGCGAATGGCTCGGTCAGCCCCGTGGCTAGTTCAATCAATCCACCCTCAGCACGCAAAAAGTCAATATGAGCAGACTCTTCCTGCGCTTGGCGAACCATGAGCGAATCCTCATGGTGGATCAGCCAGAGCAGGGTGCCCGAGGGCTTGAGTACGCGTAATGCCTCGGGTAGGACCAAGGGCAGGTCGCCGTATTCGGAGCCAAACTGTGAGACAAGCCAATCGGCTGAATCAGCTTCAAAGGGCAGGTGCCGAAAGTCTTGCGGGGCAAGAAAGCGAATGCGGGCTCGCTGCTCAGATCGAAGTCTACCTAGCCACTGCGGATGCAGCTCGGCGTAGTCAATGCCCAGATATCGAGGCGCATCGCTCAGTTCATCGTGCAACAACATGGCGATCGGTCCGTTGCCACAACCAAAATCGATCACTTGCTGCTCGGGCTTACAGTGCTTGAGTAGTTGCTCACGCCAAAAGCTAGCAATCGCTCCACCATGATTATTGGCAAAGCTACTCGCGCAGGCATGCAGTAGCCCCTTATCCCAATAGCGACTCCATGCCTCTGCTTCGCGAGAGCCAAGGCTCATAGTGGGCTTGGAACTAGCGGGCGGCTGCGGCATATACCGCCCAAAGCTTGGCCAGCTCTCCAG
>OMIE01000170.1 GCA_900299025.1 Burkholderiaceae bacterium | reverse complement strand
CACCACATAGGGAACACGCGGTAGGTCCACCCTGCCAGCGCCGCGCTCGAGTCTTGCGTTGTTGAATTCGGCCATTAACTTGCAGCTGGTTTTGCCAGCAATTTTCCCGGCAAGATGGAGGGCGGGTTCGCGAACGCCGATGCCGCCCAGTAAAACAAGGCAATCGGACTGCCGAAGCATTTGCGCGGCCTTTTCGATCTTGTCGGCGGCAACTCGGCTTCGAGCCTGTGCGGCTCCCGATTTGGCGGGGCGGCCGCCCTCGGACCAGGCGGTATCGGCTGGAAGAATAAGCGTTGCAATTTGACCTGCTTTGGCGCAAGCCGCGCGAATGGCTTCAGCACCATCGGCGCCAACGTCGGCTGCGCTTCGACTTGTGTGCACCCAATGTGAGACTGGGCGAGCAATGCCTTCGATGTCAGCCGTGAGTGGTGCATCGTGAGCGATATGGGGCAGTGCATGCTCGCCCACGACGTTGACGATGCCGGAACGGGCCTTGCGCGCGTTGTGCAAGTTGGCAAGACCGTTTCCGAGTCCGGGGCCCAGGTGAAGTAGGGTCGCAGCGGGCTTACCCTTTAAGCGGTAATAACCGTCCGCCGCGCCGGTCACCACACCTTCAAACAAACCGAGTACACACCGAAGACCACTTATTCGGTCGAGTGCCGATACAAAATGCATCTCGGAGGTACCTGGGTTGGTGAAACAAAGCTCAACACCGTTGTCGATGAGGCTATGAGTGAGTGCATCGGCTCCGATCATTTTTTCATTCTCCAAAAATAGGCTGGCATTGCCTCAGGTCTTTCGAAAAACCCGCCATAAGACCGGGCCGATCATCAAGGCAAGTGCGATAGCGAGCAAGCTTGCAGAGAGCGGTCGTGTCACAAAGGTGCTCCACTGACCTTGAGATATTGTGAGGGCCTGGCGCATCGATTGCTCAAGCATCGGTCCGAGAATGAGGCCAACGACGAGTGGTGCGACCGGGAAATCGAAACGACGCATCCCATAACCGAGTAAACCAAAGACATAAAGCAGGCCGACATCAAAGAGTGAGTTGCTGGCGCCATAAACCCCAACGGTTGAAATCACCAAGATGCCCGGATAGAGCCACGCAGAAGGAATATGTAAAAGTCGGACCCAAAGGCCAACCAAGGGCAAATTAAGCAAAAGTAGGATCACATTACCGATGAAGAGACTGGCAATTAGGGTCCATACAAGCGATCCCTGCTGCGTAAAAAGCATGGGACCCGGCTGAATGCCGTAGCTCTCAAACGCTGAAAGGATGACCGCTGCGGTCGCCGAAGTCGGGATGCCAAGGGTGAGCAGTGGCATGAGCACGCCTGCGGCCGATGCGTTGTTGGCAGCTTCAGGACCGGCCACCCCCTCGATCGCACCGTGACCAAATTCCTCAGGATGGCTGCTGAGTTTTTTCTCTGCATAGTAAGAAAGCAGTGTGGGGAGTTCGGCTCCTCCAGCTGGTAGCGCACCAATCGGAAAGCCCAGGCCTGCACCTCTTAGCCAGGCTTTCCAGCTGCGGCGCCAGTCGCTTTTTGAAAGCATCAGGCCGCCTTCCATGCGCATGATTTCCCCGCCTGCACTGCGTCCCTGCCAGGCCAGGTACATCGCTTCACCGACGGCAAACAAGCCAACTGCCGCGATTGTCACTTCAATACCATCGAGTAATTCAGCGGTACCGAAGGTGAAGCGCGGTTGGCCGGTTTGCAAATCGATGCCAACCAAACCGAAAAGCAGTCCAAGCGATAAGGCGATTAGCCCGCGTAGCGCCGAGCGACCAAGCACGGCAGATACAGCGACCAGCGCAAGCACCATCAACGCTGCGTATTCGGCTGGACCGAAGGCAAGCGCAGCTTCAACAACGAGCGGCGCGAAAAACGTTAAGGCGAGGGTGCCGATTGTGCCTGCGACAAAGCTTCCAATGGCTGCCGTTGCAAGGGCGGGCCCACCTCGCCCCTTGCGCGCCATCTTGTTGCCTTCGAGCGCTGTAACCAAGGTTGCCGATTCACCGGGTGTGTTGAGCAAAATCGAGGTGGTTGAACCACCATACATCGCACCGTAATAAATGCCAGCAAATAGAACAAACATGGCGGCCGCTGGAACCTTGAAGGTTAAAGGCAGCAGCAAGGCGATCGTAAGAGCCGGGCCGATGCCAGGCATAACGCCAACCACGGTACCTAATAGACAGCCAATAAACCCATATAGCAAGATGGTGGGTTGAATCGCTGCATGAAAGCCTTGCATCAAGGCATCAAAACTTGCCATCAGCTAAAAGCCTTTCACCAGGGGGCCGAGCTGGACACCAAGACCAAGCGCGAAGATCATCCAGACGACGGTTGTAAAAATCGCACCGATCAAAAAATCGATTGTTGTTCGTTTTGAATCAAAAGCCTTAGCAATACCGACAAAGGCGAATGCACCTGCAGCGCCAAGGCCAGTTATTGGAATAAGAACCATAAGCGCAGCAAGGCCGATACCGTACCACTGCAAGCGCTTATTGGCTCCGGGATTGGGAGTCTCCTCAGGGTCGTCGATCATATCGACTTGACCGGTCTGCCAATCTGCAAGCAGATAAGCGATGGCAAGCAGGCTCAATAAGGCAACGGTCACCCCGGGTACTAAATGCGGGCCAACTTCGGCATAGGCCGGCGGTGCAGGAATGATGCTGACCTGCCAGCCTGCCAAAAGGCCCAGGGCCAACAGGATCAGCCCCGCAACGCGGGTTGGCTTTAGCCGAGTCATGTCAATTTGATGGGTGATACCGGTCCGACAATGAACATGCCGGTCCCCAATTTAAGATGCCAAGCCCAAATCTTTAAGTACGACTTCGGTGGCGGCGATATCGGTGGCCAGTTCTTTTGCGAACGCGTCGCCTGCAAGAAACACATCGGTCCACTTACGTTGTTGCAGGATCTCCTTCCAAGCTGGCGAGGCGTGCATTTTTGTAAGTAATTGCAATAAGGCATCACGCTGATTGGCGTTGATACCGGGGGCGCCAAAAACACCTCGCCAATTAGCCGCTGTGACATCCATCCCCTGTTCGCGAAGCGTCGGTACATCAACACCGGGGATACGCGTGGTGCCAGAGACTGCAAGTGGCCTCATACGCCCCGCTTTGATTTGCTCGGCAAACTCCGAGTAGCCGCTAATGCCTGCGGTAACCTGTCCGCCAAGAATGGCTGCATTGGCCGGACCGCCGCCTGCAAAAGCCACGTAGGCTGCCTCGCGCGGGTTTTTACCAACGGCTTTGAGCATCATGCCAAGCAAGATATGGTCGGTGCCACCAGCACTGCCGCCTGCAACACTGACTGCTTTAGGGTTGGTTTTGATCGCCTGCTCAAAATCCTTGAAGCTCTTGATCGCTGAATTTGCAGGCACAACGAGTACACCAGCCTCCTCAGTAAGTCGCGCAAGCGGGGTGACATCTTTGATCGTGACTGGGCTTTTGTTGGTTATGCCGCCACCAACCATCACCGAGCCGCCGACCATGAGTGCATTAGCCATACCTTTGCGCTGATTTACAAAGCGCGGCAAACCCACCATGCCCGCAGCACCGCCCACGTTCTCAAACTGGAAGCTACCCACAAGGCCTGCATCGCGGGCGGCCTTCTCGATCGAGCGCGCCGTACCATCCCAGCCGCCGCCTGGTGCAGCGGGTACAAACATCAAGATGCTGTCAAACAGAGGTGCTGCCTCAGCAAGCAGGGGCAATCCTGCAGCAGTCGTGAGCGCCAGCGAGCTGCTCGCCTTCATCCATTGACGACGGCTCATGAGGTTTGGCACACCTTTTTTGGAATAGAAAAGATCCATGGGTTCCTCCACTTTTTATATGAGTCTGACTATTTTTAAGAGCCTGAAGATTACACTTCCTTTGGGCTTTTGCCCGCCTTCTTTTTAAAAAGACTTTGGATTTCATCGATGAACCCGCCAATTCACGTCGCAGGCTTACATAAGCCATTTATCGTGTACCACCCGACAAGTACCCCGATCGCACTGGTTCTTGATTCCCCCCATTCAAGCACGCATATACCGCAAGACATGCATGCGGCCCTAGCCGACAACGAGCTGCGCGATGGCGAAGATCTCTTGGTCGATGAGTTGTGGAAAGAGGCACCTGCGTATGGAGCGCACTTTCTTGTGGCAGGGTTTTCAAGAGTTTATATCGATCCGAACCGCCATCTAGCAGATATTGATACCGCCATGCTCGATGGTTGCTGGCCGCATGCATTGCAGCCCAGCGGCAAAGCGGCGATCGGCAAGGCGCTTGTATGGCGCACGCTCGACGATGGAAGGTTGATTTATGACCGACTGCTCAGTGTCGAAGAGCTTGCACAGCGCATCAACTTATACGCGGCGCCCTACCAGGCTCAGCTTGCAGCCTTGATCGATGATTTACACCGCGACCATGGATATTGTTATCACATCAATTGCCATTCGATGAATGCGGTCAGCGGCAAGATGGGGCAGGGAGGGGCAGGCATTGCGCGCGCCGATGTCGTACTTGGTGACCGCGATGGGACCACGTGCGAAGCTGGATTCACCGATTTTGTCGCAGCACACTTTCGTGAACTTGGGCTTGATGTCAAGATCAACGATCCGTTTAAAGGTGTCGAGCTGGTGCGTGCCTTTTCGGATCCATCGAGAGGCCGTCATAGTTTGCAGATCGAATTAAATAAACGTCTTTACCTGCAAGCTGATGGCCGCAGTCCTTCAGCAAATTTCCCCAAGCTTCAGCAGGACTTAAACGCACTGACGATAAAGCTTGCGGACTATATTAAAAAAAGTTAACCGTACAGCCTGTAAAGCGAAGACCAGATTAACCGAAGAGCCTGCCCAATGCAGACCTTTCCGACTCAAAGATCTCAATCACATAATCGACCATGACAAGCCCAACCCAAGCAAGCAATCATTCTCAACCCCTAGCAGCGAATCACCTTCAATCGCAGGTGCCTGTTGAGCTTCATGCGCCAGACATAAGCGCTTACCGACGCATGAGTTCGATATCGCGGTCTCCTGATTTGGACTATGTATGGCGTTTTGAATCGGGTAAGCCCGGGCCACATGTGTTGATCCAGGCACTTACCCATGGCAACGAGTTATGCGGTGCTATAACGCTCGATTTTTTGTTGCGCCAGGAGGTTAGGCCTTTACACGGCGTCTTGTCACTGGTCTTTGCGAATGTTGAGGCATACAAGCGTTGGGATCCTGCCAATCCCCATGGGAATCGTTTTTGCGATGAAGACTATAACCGCGTGTGGGGCGATGAGGCTTTAAATGGATCGCGTGATTCGATCGAATTGAGGCGCGCGCGCGAGTTGGTCAACTACATCGACTCAGCCGATTATCTGCTTGATCTCCACTCAATGAGTGCGCCTTGCGAAGCGCTGATGGTGTGCGGGGTGCGTGAGCGGGGTGGCCTTAAATCGGTTGCCTTATCGCAGGCGATTGGTCTTCCGCGCTGGCTCATGATGGACACTGGTCATCCGGCAGGGCTTCGGATGATCGAGCGCGGGCGATTTGGTGATCCCGCGTCGAAAGCCGTCGCTGCTTTACTTGAAGCTGGCCAGCACTGGGAGCAACAAAGTGAGGTGGTAGCGCGTGACGCGAGCTTGCGATTTTTGCTTCACACCGGTATGGTCGATAAGGATTGGGCTTTATCGCATTGCAGCTTGCCGCTACCCGCTCAGCAGGTTATCCAGGTGACCGAAGCGGTAATCGCAAAAACCAAATCCTTTCAATGGTTTGGCGATTATCAGGGGCTAGAGGTGGTTGAGCACGCTGGCACAGCGCTTGCCCAAGACGGCGAACATACGGTGCGCACCCCTTACGACCGTTGTGTGTTGGTCATGCCCACGCGTGCGCGATTTAATGTGGGTAATACCATGCTTCGCTTTGGGCGTATCGAAGCTTAGGGCTTTAGGCTTGAGCGGTAGGGGAATGAGGCAATCGCACCATAAGTCAAGGTGCTCTGGGCAGCTGCTTGGTTGGCCTCGTGGGCGGCTTCGGCAGGACTGCTGCCGCGAAGCCTTGCTGCAAGAAAATTGCCGTTAAAGCAATCGCCTGCACCGGTTGCATCAACGGCGTTAACGGGATGACCGGGGATCGCTTGCAGGCGCCGCGCTGCGTTGCCTAGCCGTTCGGTCAGTACAGCGCCTTTTGGTCCACATCGTAGAACGACTTCGCGAATGCTAAATTGATCAAGCCAATGTAAAGCGTCTTCAATACTTATATCGGGCCGCTTGGCTAGTGCGCCCACATCGTCCAAACTGGGCAGTAATACATCGATAAAGGGGGCTAGTTCGACAAGCGCTTGATATGCATGTTCTGGACTCCATAGTTTGGAGCGAAAATTAAGATCGTATGCTCGTTGACAGCCTGGTAGAGCGCTTGTAAAGGCCTCTTGAACGAGTGCTCTACAACTTGGACTGATCGCCTGACTAATTCCAGAAGCGTAAAGCCATCGACTTGCAGGCGCATGAAGCCAGCGGCTCGCTTGCATTTGGCTGGCTGCCGAGCCTTTGCGTCGGTAGCTGAATCGATGACCATTATGATCGTGATGAATAAAATAAATGCCGGTTGGTGCACAAGCGCTGCGCTCAACGGCCTGACAATCCACCGCTTCTCTTGTCATCAAGGAAAAAATCGCGTTTCCGAATTCGTCGTCCCCCAGTGCACTTAAAAAGCCGGTTGTAGCCCCGGCTCTTTGCGCAGCGATCAGCATGTTAAGGGTATCGCCGCCAAAGCCTTCAAGCCAATGCCCGGGGCTGTCGGGTAGCTGGCTCAACTCAAACATCGCCTCGCCAATGGCGACGATGTCAAGCATGGTTTTCTCGCTTTGACTGTTCGGCTTGCGCTTGTTCAAAAGCTAGCAAAAGTTCGGATGCAGGTTGTGCACCGGATAAGCCATATCGCTTGTTAATGATAAAAAATGGCACACCTCCGATACCACGCTCTGACCAGGCTAAGCTCTCATCGCGGGCCTGTTCGATATATTCACTTGACTGTGACAAGGTCACTAAGTCATCAGTCAAGCCAGTTTGCCTGCCGATGTCGGCCAGCACCTCGGGCTTACCAATATCTTGATGATCGCTAAAGTACGCCTGAAATAATGCCTCAACCAAGTTGTCTTGAAGCCTTGGGTCGTCCTTGGCTACGGCAATCAGTGCATGTGCTCGGCTGGTGTTTGGCTGTTGCTTGATAGCTGAGAAATCGGGATGAAGCCCGGCTTGAGCTGCTGCAGCGCTAACGCGTTGATAAATGCTCGAGGGATCAGAACGACCGAATTTCCATAATAAATAATCACTGCGAGCCATGCCGTCGGCTGGCAATTGCGGGTTGAGCTGAAAGGCCTGCCAGTGAATCGTGGCTTGTGCGCCCGAATCCTGCCAGCTAGCCAGGGCAGATTCCAAATTACGTTTGCCAATCCAGCACCATGGGCAGACCACATCGGAGACGACAATAATTTCGATCGCTTGTTTCATGGTCAAGAACTCCGTGGGATGATTGCATTGGGTTTAATCCTAACCGATACATTGAAAGGCTAAGCGATCACGCGGTCGAACATGCTTAAGTTGAGTCTTACCTTGCTTGTCTCAAGCGTCTTGGGGCTGGTCTTGCTGATTGGCGGCTATCTTGTGCTTGCATGGCCGGGCACCGACGATCAACTGCAGCTCCCAGGACTGAAAGCGCCGGTACTTATTCAGCACGACGATGCAGGCGTGGTTCATCTGCAAGCTGCGTATCGCCGCGATGCCTGGTTTGCGTTGGGTGCATTGCATGCGCGGGAAAGGCTCTGGCAACTAGAAATTAATCGCCGTATTGCGCAAGGAAGACTGTCGGAGCTTTTTGGGCCATCGACACTCCCCACCGATCGTTTCTTGCGCAGTTTGGATTTGCAGAATCTGGCACGAAAGCAGCTCCGAGGAGCGAGCCCAGCGCTCAATGAGCAACTACAAGCCTATGCCGATGGCGTCAATGCATGGGTTGGGCAAATGAAGTTTTATCCGCCCGAGTTTTTGCTTTTGAAGGCTTGGAGCGATGCGCCTTACTTTGAAGCCTATCGCCCCGAAGACGCGCAGGCGTGGTCGCTGGTTATGGCATTGGACCTCGGCGGCAATCATGGTCAGGAAATTGCGCGATTTGAGTTGGCGCGTCATCTCTCGATCGCGCAACTCAATGCCTTGATGCCGCCCGTCCTAACCGACTTATCAGCTTTTTACCGTGACCTGGCTGTCTACCGCCCGCTTGGTAAACAGAAGGGCCCTCATATACAGGCCGCTGCACAAACTAGCTTTGAAACAGTGGAAGGCATAGGTTCTAATAATTGGATTGTTGATGGTACGCGCACTGCCAGTGGCAAGCCATTGCTAGCCAATGATCCACACCTCGGTTTGAGTGCGCCTTCGATATGGCATGTCGCGCATTTGCGTGCACCGGGCCTTGACGTTGTCGGTGCGGTGCTTGTCGGGATACCCGCGGTTGTTTTAGGGCGCAACAGCCATGTGGCGTGGGGTTTTACCAATACCGGACCCGACGTTCAAGATTTGATGCTTGAGCAACTACATCCCGAAGATCCAAGCCGCTATCGGATCGCTATGCTTGGTAAAGACCAAGCGACCTATACCAGCTTTGAGACAAGAACCGAGGAAATAAGGGTTCGCGGCGACAAGGCCGAAACGAGGGTGTTTCGTCGCAGCCGACATGGGCCAGTGATATCGGATGTCAATGAAGCTTTGCAAGCTCAAGTCGATGCAAGCCGCTATGCGCTAGCCCTGCGATGGACGGCACTTGCTGAAGATAATCTAAGCCTAGAGGCCTCCGTCGCAATGGCTCAGGCAAGCAACATTGAGCAGTTGCGCGATGCCTTACGTCTTTATCAAGCACCAGCCCAAAATGTTGTCATGGCTGATTTGCAGGGCGATATTGCCTATCAGGTTGCCGGGCTTGTGCCTAAGCGCAAGGAAGATAAGCTTGCTGGTGTTGCACCGGTTCCAGGCTGGGATCCCAGATTTGCTTGGGATGGATTTTTGAGCTTTGATCAATTGCCTCACAAGAACCGTAGGGACATTCTTGCCGAGGGTGCGGTTTTTGCCACTGCTAACGAAAAGCCCGATCACGCTGCTTTTTTGGGTCATGATTTCGCGCGACGCGATCGTAAGGATCGCATCACTGAATTGCTCCTAAAAGAAGACCGTCATACGATCGAGAGCATGCGATCTATCCAAGCTGACCGTTATTCAAAGTCGCTTGATACTTTAATCAAAAAAATGGGCAAGCCACAAAGTAAGCACCCGCTGCATGCAAAAGCATGGCCTTTGCTTGAAGGATTTGCAGGTGATATGGATCGATCATCGGTGGGGCCAAGCCTGGCGATTGCCTGGGTCGATGCATTGACGAGGCGCATACTGTCTGATGACTTGGGCGCGGGTCTTTGGTCGAGACACTATGGTCGGCGTGACTTTCGAACGGCCATTGAGCACATCGTATCAACGAAGGATGAGTCATGGTGCGATGATCGGACGACTCAAGTTATAGAAAGTTGCTCTATGATGTTGGCGCTTGCCTGGGACGACGCCTTAGACCAGCTAGCAAAACGCTATGGTGATAATCCGCTTACCTGGACATGGGGGAGACTGCATCCTGCAGTTAGCAGCCATCGACCTTTTTCAAATATGCCTGGCTTAAGTTCACTGTTTGAGCTGCGTGTACCCAGCGATGGTGAAACCTACACCATTAATGTGGGCCGGCTTTCATTGTCGAGCCGCGATGAACCTTACCGAAATCAACATGCCGCAAGTTTGCGTTTTATTTTCGACTTATCAAGCACTGAGGCTTCGCGCTATGTGCTTCAAACAGGACAGTCAGGCTGGTTTTTTATGCCCAGCTACCGAAACATGAACAACGAATGGGCCGACGTCCGCGATCGGCCCTTGCGTATGAACCCCAAGGCGAAAGATCTGCGTGCTCAAGAACAATGGATCCCGCTGAGTGCTCGGTGATGATCTATAATATATAGAAACTATAATTTATAGTAAACCATTTGCTGAGTGCTGGCAATCAGTGCACCCTGTCTGGACCATAAATAGGCTTGCTGATCGAAAAACCCGCGATTAAAGCGGTTGGTGTCAGCAAGGCCTAGCAAATAGTCCTGCCCAATAGCATCGATGTCCTGCTGACTGCCGTGAAAATAGATGCTCATGCTGATAGTGCCTGCTGGCACCCAAATCGGCCGTCGGACAAAAATCCTTGGAAAGAAGATGTCGCACAACGAGGCAAGCCCCGGGAAGTCGAGCTGGCGCAAGGGTTCATCGCGAAACCACAATAAGCTTTTGCTGTCTTGGACTTCAGGTAGGCCAAATCGTTGGATAGCGCTATCAAGCGATGCCTGATCCTGCGCCTTGCCACGAATTTGCATATCGCCATTCACATAGCGCATATCAAAACTATTGACCCAATCAGGCGCCTGCGGCCTGTAGAACCGTTCAAGCGTTTCAGGCTGAGGTACTTTTGGCATAAGCAACTCTTGCAAGCTCCAGGTTTCGCGGCGTCGTGCAGTGATCAGCATGCCTGTCATGACCACCACAGATGCTTCGCCCTGGAATTGCACCATATCAATGGCCCAATGCTGGGTACTCCGATTGCTGCGCTTGATGCTGCTGTGGATTTCAAAGGCACCGTCAGCGACCGGTGCGGCATAGTGCAGCGTCAGTGACATCGGGTCACCGATGCGACGCTCATCAAGCATGACGGCTTGGAGCATCTGTGCCGCGGTTACCCCACCGTAGGGACCAACCATATTCCGATAAAACGGATGTGTGCTGCCTTGCCACTGGCCAGGCTGTCCGCCAGGCACTAATACCAAAGCCTGATCGAGGGGATGGACGCTTTCGGATGCTCGTAACATGAAAAAATAGACCTTTAAATCAACAACAACGAAGACGACGGCATGAATTTACAACTTTCGGGGCGAAACGCACTTGTCACAGGCGCATCGGCTGGGATTGGACGCGCAATCGCCAGGGTTCTCGCCCAAGAGGGCGTCAGGCTTGCGATCAGTGGGCGCCGTTTGCCTGAGCTCGAATCGCTCGCAGCGGAGATTGAATCAAATGGGGGCGTCAAACCAGCCATTATTGTTCAGGAGTTTATGGCAGAAGATGCTGCGCAAAACATTGCCCAAAAAAGTCTAGCAGCTTTGGGTTCAGTTTCGATATTAGTGAATAACGCGGGTGGATCGAGGCCTTTCACGCTTGATTCAAGTGAATCGCAATGGGAAGAGGCGATGACCTTAAATTTCACCCGTCATCGCCAGCTAACTGCTTTTTTGTTACCGCAAATGATGGACGCCTCATGGGGTCGTATCATCAACATCACGGGGAAATCCGAGCCTGAAGGGATCAACGGTGCATTCAGTGCAAAAGCGGCAGTGCATGCCTGGGCCAAAGGATTATCGAGAGACATTGGCAAACATGGCATTACCGTGAATTGCATCCCACCTGGGAGAATTCTTAGCGATCAGATTTTGCGAAATTACAGTCCAGAGTTTCGCCATTGGCAGTCGGAGCACGAAATCCCGGTGGGTCGCTATGGCGAACCTGAGGAGCTCGCTCATTTGGTTGCGTTTTTGGCCTCACCAAAAGCCTCGTATATTACGGGGGCCGTCATCCCTGTTGATGGCGGTCTTAGAAAGTATCAGTTTTAGTACAGCGTGAGAGAGCAAAGTGGGCGCTAAGTCAGTGTGAGCTAAAGCAGTGTGAGCTGAGCATAAGCTGTCATTAAGAACGCTATAAAGGAAGATCGTGAAAGAAAATAATCAATTGAAGGGGCAAGAGAACTTCCTGCCCGTGAGTGAAGCGCGCCGTCATTGGGCCAAGACGGCCGCTGGCGGACTTGCTGTGCTGAGCAGTGCTGGCTTGAGCCGTGGTATTGCTTCAATCGCCTTAGGTCTTGCTGCCATGGCCGGATCACCGAGTATTCACGCGCAAACTTGGCCAAGTAAATCAATCCGTCTGGTTGTACCCTTTGCGCCGGGCGGTACCTCTGAGATTGTTGCACGAGCAGTCGCTGCTGAGCTCACTAAAATCTTAGGGCAATCGGTTTATGTTGAAAACAAACCGGGCGGCGCAGGCACGATCGCCATGTCAGAAGTGGTTCGAGCCGCACCCGACGGACACACCTTGATTCTCGGCCACGTCGGCACACTGGCGGTTAATCCCTACGCCATGTCTAAGCAGAGCTATGACGTGAATCGAGACTTTCAGCCAGTGGCATTGTTGGCTCGCGTCCCCAATTTGTTTGTGGTTCACCCCTCGGTACCTGTGAAAAACTTAAAGGAGTTCGTCGAACTAGCCAAGAAGAAGCCCGGTGCTTTGAACTATGGATCGGCAGGCAACGGCAGTGCAGGGCATTTGGCTTTCGAGTACTTGCAACTTGTGACCGGCACTGACTTAACTCACATCCCCTACCGTGGGACAGGCCCTCAACTGGTTGATTTGCTTGCAGGTCGTACCGAAGCTTCCTCTGCAGGTGCGCCCGCCTTACTGCCCCATTTGCGCGAAGGTAAGCTCAAAGCGATTGCAGTGGGTATGCCTCAGCGTATCGCTGCATTGCCCGATGTGCCCACCGTGGCCGAGCAGGGCTATCCAGGCTTTGAGACCTCACAGTGGTACGGCATTATTGCCCCTGCAGCCGTGCCGAAAGACATTGTGCAACGGCTCTCGCAAGCAATCGGCGAAGCGATGAAAGCAAGCTCCATTACAGAACGTTTTGCGAAAGATAATGCTGTTGCAGGAGGCGGTACCCCCGAAGATTTTGCGCGGTTTATCAAAGCTGAGCAGGATCGTTGGTCGGCTGTTGTGAAAAAGTCCGGCTTAAAACTTGATTAAGTATGCTCGACGTACTTGTCATTGGTGGTGGTAACGCTGCCTTATGCGCGGCCTTGGTTGCGGCAGAGGCTGGCGCCAAGGTTATGTTGCTCGAGTCGTCTGCGCGTGAGGAGCGCGGCGGTAACTCGATCCATACGCGCAATATTCGTTGCATGCATGACGAACCTCAAGACGTTCTCACCGATGCCTATCCAGAAGATGAGTACTTCGAGGATTTACTGAGAGTTACTAAAGGTATTACGAACGAGGCATTGGCGCGCATGGTGATTCGGCAGTCTTCCAACTGCCGAAGCTGGATGCGGCAACACGGGGTTCGCTTTCAACCTTCACTCGGAGGTACCTTGCATTTGTCGCGAACCAATGCATTTTTCTTGGGTGGTGGCAAAGCCTTAGTCAATGCTTATTACCGAAGTGCGGAACGTCTTGGTATTCAGATTCGATATCAATCGCCCGTGGTAGGTTTGGAATGCAAGGGTAATCGCATTGTTGCGGCACTAATCGGTGAGCCTAGCGCTGCTGACCGTGATGATGTACGTGCCGATTGGCCTGTCCGTGAGCGAATCGAGGCTAAGTCGATCGTGATTGCGAGCGGCGGCTTTGAATCTAATATTCCTTGGCTGACAGAAGCCTGGGGCGAGGCAGCAGCTAATTTTCGTATCCGTGGTTGTCGCTTCAATCGTGGTCGAGTCTTGCGCCAACTCATCGACGCAGGCGCGCAAGCGATTGGCGATCCGACGCAATGCCACGCGGTGGCGATCGATGCAAGAGCGCCGCTCTACGACGGCGGCATTGTTACAAGGGTTGACTGCGTTTCACTTGGTATTGTGGTGAATACAGCGGGCGAACGCTTTTACGATGAAGGTGAGGATTTTTGGCCAAAACGTTATGCTATTTGGGGCAGACTCGTAGCCAAGCAAGCGGGCCAACTGGCCTGGTCGGTGATTGATTCCCAGGCGCATGGGCGTTTTATGCCACCTGTTTTTCCCGGCGAAGAAGCTCAGAGCCTCCCCGAGTTGGCAAGGAAAATGAATGTGCCGGTTGAGCCATTCATGAAGACGATCGAAACATATAACGATGCCGTGGTTCCCGGGCATTTTGACCATGCCGTGCTTGATGATTGCCACACAAAAGGCCTCACGCCGGCGAAAACCCATTGGGCACTTCGACTAGAAAAACCACCCTACCGTGCTTATCCCTTAAGACCTGGCATAACCTTTACCTATCTGGGCGTGAAGGTCGATGAAGACGCCAAGGTACTAGGTTTTGATAATGTCTATGCCGCTGGTGAAATTATGGCTGGTAATGTACTTGGCCAAGGTTATGTTGCCGGTATCGGTATGACGATCGGTACGATTTTTGGGCGCATAGCCGGCGCGCAAGCCGCTAGCCACGCAAGCCGTGACCACGCACCAAGCTGAGGTAATCAAGGTGACCCAAGCATCTAGTTTTCGTAGCATTATGTTGAGCCCTGCTCAAGCCGAAGGGGCAAGAGTCATGGGCATATGCAATTCCTGTAGGTATTGCGAAGGCGTCTGTGCGGTCTTTCCCGCGATGGAACGAAGACTCGACTTTAAGTCGACTGATATGGATTACCTCGCGAATTTATGCCACAACTGCGGTGCTTGCTATCACGCCTGTCAATACGCACCGCCTCATGAATTTGCACTCAACGTCCCGCAAGCGATGGCGAAAATTCGCAAAGAGAGTTACGCGTATTATGCTTGGCCCTCGGCTCTAGGGCGTTTGTATCAGCGACAGGGATTTGCGCTTTCGCTTGCGTTGGTCCTTGCCTTTGCGGTCATGATGTTTGTGGCCAACGCGCTCATTGGCTCAACGGCGGTTCAGGGGCAGCTATCGTTTTATGCCGTCATGCCACACGAGACTATGGTGCTCTTATTTGGATCGGTCTTTTTGTTCGCCATACTGGCGATGACGATCGGAGCGATTCGTTTTTGGCGCGAGCAAGCGGTGCCGACTCAGGCTGGGGCCGGCAAAGAGAGCCTTGCAGCAATCGCAAGCCTTCGTTATCTGGATGGAGGCGGCGATGGCTGTGTAGAGCAAAGCGATGCACCAAGCCTTGCGCGCCGGCATCTACACCATGCGACCTTCTACGGATTCATGCTGTGTTTTGCATCGACCTCGGTGGCAACCTTGTATCACTACGGTTTTGGCTGGAAAGCACCCTATGATTTTTTGAGTCTTCCAGTGATCCTTGGGACCTTAGGTGGTGTATTGATGTGCTTGGGTACGGCAGGCTTGCTTATGCTGCGTTTCAGACGTGACCCTCGCCTTGGGGATCCCGAACAGTTTCCGATGGATGTTGGTTTTATTTGCCTGTTGTTTTTAGTAGCGTTCACCGGCCTTGCACTCTTGGTCCTACGCGACACCTCGGCCATGCGAGCAAGCCTCATCATTCATCTGGCCACGGTCATGGCATTTTTTCTGCTGATGCCTTATTCGAAGTTTGTTCATGGACTTTATCGTGGACTTGCCATCCTCAAGCACCAGCGCGAGCAAAAATCTCCTAATCCTCTCGGACTTGCAGAAGGTTAACAATGACTATTAGTCAATCACGCCGCCACCTCTTGGGTGCACTTCCCTTACTCAAGCATGGTGCACACGCTCCCTTCGCCGCGGGCAGCGTTCTGGCGGGCTTTTCAGGTGCGCAGGCGCAGTCTTCCTGGCCAACCAAGCCGGTTCGCCTTGTTATACCTTTTCCTGCAGGTGGTGCAACGGATATTATCGGTAGAACACTTGCAGCTCGCCTGTCGACCTCACTGGGCCAGCAGGTCGTTATTGAAAATAAGCCTGGTGCAGGGGGTGTCATTGGAGCAGACTCGGTAGCAAAGTCCGCACCCGATGGCTACAGCATTGTGCTGGCAACAGGCTCAACCCATTCGGTCGGTCCGGCGCTCAATCCGAAGCTTCCCTATCAGGCAGACAAAGACTTTTTACCGATTGTCCATGTCGCCACCGCGCCAAGTGTGATGGTAACCGGGGCGTCTTTTCCGGTGAGCAGCATAAAAGAGATGGTTGACTTACTTAAACGTAGTCCTGGTAAGTTCAACTTTGGCTCGAGTGGCATTGGCACTTATCCGCATTTGTCTGCCGAAATGTTCAAATGGCGCGCTGGCGGTCTTTTTGTGGTTCATATTCCCTACCGAGGCACGGGTTTGGTGATTACTGATTTGGTCGCTGGTCAAATTGCCTTTTTGATGGATTCGGTTGTCTCTGCACAAACCCATATTCGTGATGGCAAGGTCAAGCCTCTGGCTGTAACCGGGACCAAGCGTAGCCAAAGCCTTCCCCAAGTGCCGACATTTGCTGAAGTGGGTATTGAAGGCATGAATATTTCCAACTGGTTTGGGATTTTGGGGCCAGCTGCCATGCCTGCTGACGTGGCTGCCAGGATTAACCGAGAGGTGAACGCCGCGCTTAAAGCACCCGATGTGATTGAACGACTGACTCGCGCTGGGGCCGAACCGGTAGGCGGCACCCCAGAAGCCTTTAAGTCCATTATTCGTAGTGAATATGAAAACTGGAAGGCTTTGATTGCTAGAGCGGGTATTAAACCAGACTCGGGTGCTTAGCACAGCGTTGTCCCCGTAAGCGACGGGTCTCATTAGCTTAGGATGATTTAAAAATTATAAATGTGAATACGATAAAGCTTATCGAGGCCTTGCAAGCGATTGCAGCCTGTGAAAGTCCCTGGTCACGCGATAACAGTCCACCGTGGGGCATACATGATGCCGATCCGGCGCCCTACAACCGACTTTATGGTCCGGTTTATCCGCGTGGTGCTGTCAGCGCGATCGTCTTTCAGCGAGGCGAGTGCTTGGCACAAATCGGTGATGTTCATCGCGCCGATCTCACGTTTAGTGTTGCTAAAACCTATCTTGCACTGCTTGCGGGTGTTGCACATGACCAGGGCTTATTAACCGATGTGCGAGAGCCTGTTTATCGGCGCTGCCCCGGTATTGGTTTTGACGAAGGTCGTTTGCAGCGAATCACCTGGGAGCATTTATTGCAGCAGACCAGCGAGTGGGAAGGTACTTGCTTGGGTATTCCCGAGCAGGTAGACCGCTATCGCTGGCTGAGCTATCAGCCCGGCGCCCCTGAAGGGAAAAAAGGCGATCCACGTCCGCTGGGCGAACCAGGATCTTATTTTGAATATAACGATGTAAGAATTAATCAGCTTTCGCTTGCCTTGCTTCATTTATTTAAAGAGCCGCTCCCTGAGGTTTTTGAGAAAGCGGTTCGTAAACCATGCGCTTGCGGCGATTTATTTCGCTGGGAGGGCTATGAGCAGGGACTAAGCCTGGTCGACGGTAAAACGATGATGTCGGTACCTGGCGGCAGCCATTGGGGTGGCGGTGTGTCCATCTCGGCGATGGATCAAGCGCGTATTGGACTCATGCTAATGCGTCATGGCCGATCGGACAATGGCCAGCAAGTGATTTCTCAGCGGTGGATTGAGGCTATGCAAGAGCCCTGCGAGGTCGCACCGTTTTATGGCTACTTAGTTTGGCTCAATCAACAGGGGAGCCTTTTTAAGAGTGCCCCTAAGAGCTCTTGGTTTGCGCTTGGTGCTGGTTCCTCGGTGACCTGGGTCGACCAGACTTTGGAGCTTGTGGTGATCATGCGCTGGATTGATGCAGCCAAAACCAATGACTGTATCGATATGATTATGAGTGCACTTGTTGGATAAACTCAGCGATTCGTTCGCTAATCCTCAAGGATGGACTTAGGTGAGGGCTGTGACCGCCTTCTTCGAGCCTTAAACAAATCGCCTGTGCTATATGGTTTTCGATCGTGTCAAGCTGAGACATGGTTCCGTAGGCATCATCGCGGGCCTGGATAGCGAGCACAGGGGATTCGATGCTAAGCAGTCGTTCACGGATGTCCCAGCTCGAAAAGGCCTGACTCAGCCATACCGTCGACCAATTGCGTAAGAGTTGCTCGCTTTCAGTATGGTATTTGCCAAGCGACCCGATGAGGTTGGCGCGGCGCTCTTCGTCCAACAAGCAGGCAATCGCCTCGCGACAAATCGCTTCAACCATCACGTGGGCCGCAATGGAGATAAGCGCTCGCGGTCGAAGCGCACTTGCAGCGAGCAAGGCAATGCTTGCTCCATCGCTGTGCCCAACAAAGATGTAATCCTTGATCGACTGTGCCATCAAGAAAGCTGGCAATAAGAAATCAGCTTCTTCATGCATAAATTGAGTCGACCAAGGACTCGGTCGAGGACTTGATTCGCCGTAGCCGATTCGTTCATAAGCTATAACTTTAAGCTTCGTCGCTTGATGCAAGGCTGCAGGTAGTTGACGCCATTGCCTGATGCTACCCAAACCTTCGTGCAACAAGACGATGCAGGGCTCATCTTGTACCGCTTCTCTAGTCCAAGACGCCCATCGTAAGCTCACCAAATTTTGACAAGCCCCAAGTGCTGCGGACAATATGAGTTTTTGATGGCCTTTTTCATCGGGCTCAACAGCAGTAGTGATCAGAGGGGATGCCATGAGTCAAGCATACATGAGTGGATTCGGTAACGAATTTGCCACCGAAGCCATCGCTGGGGCATTGCCCCAGGGGCGCAATTCACCCCAACGTCCTGCCTTCGGCCTATACCCGGAGCAGATCTCGGGGAGCGCCTTTACCGCGCCTCGGGATCGGAACTTGCGAAGCTGGATGTATCGCATACTGCCATCGGTGCGTCATGGTGCTTATCAACCTTGGCAGCATCCATCCGATTTAAGCGCTATAGCGCATCAGCCTGTGTCGCCGCAACAAGAGCGTTGGAATCCGCCGCCCATGCCTCAGCATGATTGCCACTGGCTACGCTCGCTAAAGAGAATGGTCCTAAATGGCTCGGCCGCTGCTCGACAGGGTGCAAGCATTTATGTGTACGCCGCAAACGCCTCGATGGATGAGTGCTTTTTTCAATCAGCTGATGGTGAATGGTTGATCATCCCGCAAGAAGGTGGTTTGGTCGTCATGACCGAGTTTGGCAAGCTTGATATCGATCCAGGATTTATTGCAGTCATTCCCCGAGGTATCCGATTTCAGGTCAATCTTGCTTCATCGACAGCCAGGGGGTATGCCTGCGAGAATTGGGGAGCTCCTTTTCGTTTGCCGGATCTAGGCCCGATTGGTTCAAATGGCTTGGCCAATCCGCGTGACTTTGAGTATCCCGTGGCTTCTTATGTCGATAAGCCAGGAAGCTATCAGTTAGTGAGCAAATTACTCGATGCTTATTGGGTTTGTGAGTTGCCAACACACCCGATGAATGTGGTGGCCTGGCACGGCAACTATGCGCCGTACCGGTATCACCTCAAGCGATTTAATACGATCAATACGGTGAGTTTCGATCACCCCGATCCTTCGATCTTCACAGTGCTGACGTCGCCAACCGATAACCCTGGCACGGCTAACCTGGACTTTGTGATCTTCCCTGAGCGATGGATGGTGGCCGAGGATAGCTTTCGGCCACCCTGGTTTCATCGCAATGTGATGAGCGAGTTTATGGGTTTAATCGAGGGCACATACGACGCCAAGGGGGATGGTTTTTCCCCTGGGTGTTCAAGTCTTCATAATTGTATGAGTGCGCATGGTCCCGATGCGCACTCAGTAGACATAGCTAGCGCTGCTGTGCTCGAGCCGCACAAACAAACGGGAACGCTCGCCTTTATGCTCGAGAGTTCACTCGTTTTCCAGCCCACCGACTTTGCCCTGCACGGGGGCTTGCGTCAGAGCGACTACCTGGCTTGCTGGCAAAGCCTGCAAAACCGCTTCCACGGCTCGGCTGCGACCTAGTTTCAGCAGATTCAAGGCGGCGTGGCTTGGCAACGGAACTGCGATCCTGCCAGCCTTCGCTGCGCGGCTTGGCTATGGCTGGGCGTTCGGTCCTTGGGAATTCGCGATCGCTTTGACCAAAGCTCTGTGGCCGGGATCTGCTCGGTGGCCTTGTGCTGGGCTTACCAGCATTGCGCACCAATGGCCTAACTTTCGGCTCAAGTCCTGGAATTACGCTATTTTCGAGGCGACGCTCAATCACCCGCTCGATCGCCCGCAGTTTGCGCATATCGCTGACTTCAACCATTGTGACTGCAACACCGCTTCGCCCGGCGCGCGCCGTACGACCAATTCGGTGAACATAGTCTTCGGGCTTCATCGGTAGGCCCAGATTAATCACATGCGAAATACTTGGCACGTCTAGACCGCGCGCAGCGACATCAGTCGCAACTAACCATTGAACCCGCTTTTCCCTAAAGGCATTAAGCCTTCGCGTCCGAACCGATTGAGGCAAAGCACCGTGCAAGTAGGTGACCGATAGCCCTTGGGCCGTTAGCTTTTCCCCGAGTTGTTCGCACTCAACCTGCGTTCTGGCAAAGATGACTGCCTGATCGACACTGCTATCGGAAAGATAATGTTCAAGCAATTTGATTCGATGCGATTCGTGATCGGCAAGGTGAATCAACTCACTAATATCTGGTTTGGGCTGATTCAAAGCGGTGATCGCTATTCTTATCGGATCCTTGGTGAGCTTTTCAGCCAGTTGCATAATGCGAGGCGCGAATGTCGCTGAAAACATCAAGGTCTGTTCACGCTGGGCACTTGCTAAGGCGATCGCTTGTAAGTCCTCGGCGAATCCCAAATCAAGCATGCGATCGGCCTCGTCAACCACCACATGCACCACCTGATCCAGTCGGATTTTTCTTGTTCGATATAAATCGAGTAATCGTCCTGGTGTTGCTACTACGAGGTCCGCACCCCGAAGCGCTTGTAGTTGTTTGCCATAGGGCAGGCCGCCAACAACCGTGGCTACACGAACGCCCCGACTGCCTTTGAGTAAATCGATTGCATCGTCCGCTACCTGCTGCGCGAGCTCGCGGGTGGGGCTGAGCACCAAGATGCTCGGTCCGCTCGGTAAGCGCATCGCTGAGTTACGTGAACTCAATAGGCGCTGCAAGAGTGGGATAAGAAAAGCGGCGGTTTTTCCGGAACCGGTTTGGCTGCTAACCAATAAATCCTTACCCGCAAGCGCTTGGGGAATGACTTGCTCTTGAACGGGTGTGGGAGAATGAAAACCAAGGGCGTCTATTGCCGCTTGGAGACTGGCTTGCAACTGGAATGCAGCAAAGCCCGAGGAAGCCGGGATAGGTAAAGTTGACACTGAGGTCCTTTGTCTTTAATTGTAGAACGTGACGCGAGCCAGCGCCAGCCGTGGCGAAGGGCTACAAAGTCAGCGGTCGTGTCTTTAGGGCATCGACCAGCGGACAACCGGCAAGCGAGCTTGCTACAAATGGGACCAAGGGCGATGAGGAGGCGGGAGTATGACACAAATGTGGATGTTTCAAACACCTGAGCTGCGAGCTTGTGAGGTATTGAGCCGGTTACCGGCGCGATTTCGTTGTTTACAGCACAACGATTGGGCCAACGCCAATAAGGCAGGGCAGCCTGCTGACAGCTTTTTGGAGGGGCCATGCTTCGATGATCAGGGCCATCTTTATGTAACTGATATACCTTTTGGAAGAGTGTTTCGGATTGACCAGTCATTTATTCAAGCGCGCTTTAAGGGGGAGGCCAGTGTCGAGGACGGTGACGACGCTTGGCAGTTGATTGCGCAATACGATGGCTGGCCAAACGGTATGGCCATGCACCGCGATGGCAGTCTTTGGATCACCGATTATCGACAGGGTTTGCTCAAGCTTTCAGGCGAGCAGCTCAAGAGGCATGCGATGAGGACCGATTCATCGCTCACGGTAGCCGATCCACCGCTCACTGGGGCTGATCCAACGCTCACTGGGGCTGATCCATCGCTTATTAAGCCGGAGCCCATCCTGTTACATCGTTTGAGTGAGTCATTTCGTGGGCTCAATGATCTTTGTTTCGACCGGCAAGGCATTTGTTACTTTACGGATCAAGGCCAAAGTGGCTTGCACGACCCGAGCGGGCGCGTGTATCGGCGATTTCCTGATGGACGACTTGAGTGCATCTTGCAACAAGTGCCAAGTCCGAATGGGATTGCTGTCGATGATGGACAACCCGCACTTTATGTCGCCGTAACAAGAGCGAATCAGCTTTGGCGTTCGCCACTGCTTGAGCACGCTGCTTTGTCAAAGGTGGGTGTGTTTCAGAGCTTTTTCGGCAGCAGTGGCCCCGATGGATTAGCGCTCGATCAAGAACATGGCATCGTCGTGGCGCATGCACGTCTTGGTGCCGCCTTTCATCTGAATCGAAAGGGCGCAATTACCCATGTGTATCAAGCACCTGGGGAATCGGCCTCAGTAACTAATGCCGCATTTCGTCCTGGGGGAAGTCATGATTTAGTGCTCACAGAATCGCTCAGTGGCAGTGTGCTGATGGTGAACGCAGCGAGGGCTGGCATGCCGCTGTGGTGGGAGAGCTGATTGCAAAATACAAGTTATTCGCGCAGCGCGTTAAGACCAGGGTCGAGTGCTTCTCGCTGATCAAACACAAAACATGTGCCCCGATAATGGCGCTCTCCTACCTCTTCGAAATACTTGAGAATGCCGCCATCGAGTTGATAGCAATGCGTCATACCGATCGCTTGCATAAACAGGCCAGCTTTCTCGCAGCGAATCCCACCGGTACAAAAGCTAACAACTGTTTTTCCTTCGAACGCCTGACGGTGCGCTTCGATAGCCTCGGGGAACTCGCTAAATTGCTTTAAATTATAAGATACTGCATCGTTAAAACTTCCATAACTTACTTCGAAAGCATTGCGCGTATCGAGCATAACAACCGGACGGCCCTCATCGTCGTGGCCTTGGTCCAGCCAGCGCGCAAGCGTTTGCGCACTCCCCCACGGGGCGCGCCCTTCAGAAGGCGCAATCATCGGCTGATTCATGCGAATGATTTCGTTTTTTAAGCGAATTCGCAGACGTGAAAAAGGCTGATGTTCCGACCAGCTGTACTTCACTTCAAGGCCAGCGAAACGCTGATCGGCTTGCAAGCCGTTGAGCCAGCTTTCAATCGCAAAGGCGGGTGCAGCGAGAAACACATTAATGCCTTCAGGCGCAATCAGGATGGTTCCCTTCATGCCGAGGGCGAGGCATTGTTCAAGCCATTGCTCGCGAAGTTGTTCGCGATCATGGATTGCGACAAAACGATAGGCAGCAATGTTCAGTATCGCTAATTCAGCTTCAGCTGCTGCCAGGCGCTGTTCTGGGTGTTGAAGTCGATTCGACATAGGTTTTGAATGAGGGCTGTCGTGTGCAAACAGTCGTTAAGTGTGGGTCCTAAACCACGCTGCCAATTGGGTGGGTGACTGGTGCATGATCCAGTGGCCACAATCGTCCCAAAGCGACAGGGATTGCATGTCTTGGTTCTCGTGTTGCATATGTTGATCCCACCAGGCATGCAACTTCGTGTGATCCATGGTTGGGTCTTGGAGGCCCCATACGGCATGGACAGCTACCTTAGCTTGCTCGAGTACCTCGCGCAAGCTTGCCTGGTGTGAAGCTTCCCGACTGCGCCAGCGGGTTTGCCGACAGCTCTCTGCGTGGATTGCAAGGGCCAGCGGATTAATGTCATCGTCACGATGCAGCATGAGTGCCTTGAGATTGTGTCGATAGGCCTCAAGCAATTGCTCCGGGCTTCTTGCGCGCTGCCAAAGAAGCATATCGATCGATTTTTCAGGACGCATGCCCATGCCTGCACTACCAATCAATCGAAGGCTTTCAACCGCAGCGCCTTGCGCGACCATTTGCCCTGCGACAAGACCACCAAAGGAAAAGCCGCCCAAGGTAAAGCCGCGGGTACTGAGCCCGAGATGATCGATGGCAAGGATTAAGGCATCCGCCATAAAGCTTGTTTCGGGTGGCGTCAGCATATCGCCGGAAGCCCCAAAGCCAGGCAGGTCCGGAACCCATAAACTGTAATGTTCCGCGAGCTCTGGAATCAGACTGATCCAATGCATCCAGCTACCGTGGCCACCGTGTAAGAGCACACAGTCAGGGCCCTTGCCAAAGTGCATCCAGTGAATCGGGCAATCGGCAGCACCTAAGCCTGGCGTGTGAATCGACTCGCCCTGAGATCGAAGCTTTTGAATGATTTCGAGACCTTCATCAAGGCCCAATAGTGTCGCTGGCATCATGATGCCGCCGATTGTGGCACATTGGATTCATGGCTCCAATGCCTGCTGAATTTTTCAACCGATGGGTAATGCTTATGACAACTGAATCAATGGCTTTAAGTCAGGACGCGATTGACATCCTCGAGGGCGTTACAACAGCAACCATCACGACACTGCTACTTAAAAAAGGACTGCGCAACGTCTGGATGCGCGGCACAAGGCCCTTGCGCACAGGTCAGGGCAGACGGGTTGGTCGGGCCTTTACGTTGCGCTTCGTGCCAGCTCGTGAGGATTTGGCGACACCCGAGTCTTGGTCCTCGCCCATATCCACCCGCGCAGCGATTGAGGCTATGCCGGCGGGTTGTATCGCAGTGGCCGACGCCATGGGAGTCATCGATGCGGGTATCTTCGGCGATATTTTGTGTGCACGTATGCAAAAGCGAGGCGTGGCAGGCTTGGTCAGCGATGGCGTCGTGCGCGATCAAGCGGGCGTGCTTTCAACCGGTTTGCCGGTTTGGTGTCAGGGTGCGGCGGCGCCTCCTTCAGTGGCTGGACTCACTTTCGTTGGTTGGCAGCAGGCGATTGGCTGTGGTGGCGTCGCTGTTTTTCCAAACGATGTGGTGCTTGTCGATGATGATGGCGCGGTCTTGATTCCCCAGGCCATGCTTGATTCGGTCTTAAGCGAGGCTCCCGAACAAGAAAGGCTAGAAGCCTGGATCATGGAGGAGGTCAATCG
Source organism: Burkholderiaceae bacterium (assembly GCA_900299025.1). Lineage (GTDB taxonomy): Bacteria > Pseudomonadota > Gammaproteobacteria > Burkholderiales > Burkholderiaceae_E > UBA3064. The sequence continues at coordinate 4,929 of OMIE01000170.1, read as the reverse complement.
CGGGGCCTCATTACCGGGACTTTATCCACCCAATGCCGAACAAAAAGCGCGCTACGAGGCGCAACGCGTGGCAAAATAAGATCTGGGTAGGAGGGCTCGAGCCCGAGTCGGTATTGGATTGGCCTTTTTCAAAGAGCGAATAGCATGGAAGCGAATCAAACCTCGATGGTTCAAGCGATGCAGTCGGTTGCGCAGGCCGCACCGGTCCGGAAAGTAGAATCCACTGAGTTACGTCCCGATTCACCGGCTTCGGGTCAATCCTCAAGCACGCCAGCGCTTCGTGTTGAGCCAGCGGTTAGGGTTGATTTATCAAGCCAGGCTAAAGCCATTGCTGCCGACACATCGGGACAAACCACGCCTACTCAAAGCATCGAACAACAAGTCACAGTGCGTAAAGCTGAATTCACCGAGCGTGCTTTGGTCCGTGCTGCCGAAGCAGATAAATCGTCAAACCAAGCCCAAGAGGCCATGACGGTTCAGCGTATGCAAGAACTCGCTCAGAAAGAAAAAGTCCAGGCTCTTGTTAAGGCCGATGCGCCTCAGCCCAAAAAAGAAGTGCCGGTGCAGCAGGATAATCTTTACATTTAAGGTCCTTATGCAGCGGAGCCTGAGGATGCTTCGTCAATCCGGCCTAATCCCGGCCTACGCTGTCAGTATTTTATTGGGGTTCAACCCGGTCTTCACGCAGGCGAAACCACACGAGCACGGTGTTGCCCAACTCGAAATAAGCTTAAGCGGCAACGACTTGCAATTACGTTTTGTATCGGCACTCGATTCCTTCTTAGGTTGGGAGCGCGCGCCGCGCAACGACCAAGAAAAAGTGCTTTATCGGCAATTGCGTCAAGATTTAGCACAATTTACGAGTTTGTTAACGCTGCCTGCTCAAGCTGCTTGTAGCCTTCAGCAGGCCGAAGTGAGCGATCCGCATCGGCTTGAAAACAAAGCGCCTCAAGCGATGAACAAAGCGCCTCAAGCGATGGCCAAGCAGGAATCCGAACATCAGGACGTGGTGGTTGAATGGTCGATTCGTTGCGAACAGCCTTCTCAACTCAAGCGCGCGAATTTCCAAGGATTTGATCGTTATAAACGCCTAAGGCGTATCGACGTACAGTACAACCTGCCTTCTGGCATGGGAAAGGCTCGTCTAACGAGCAGGCAGCGTGATCTGCAACTGCCTTAGCGAAAGGTATTTGAGCAAGCAAGGAGATAATGATGGGAAGCAAGATCCAATTCAAACGGCCCGATGGGTCATCCTGCGCGGGTTATTTGTCGGCTCTACAAGCGGGCAGACCTGGTGTGGTTGTTATTCAGGAATGGTGGGGACTTAATGATCAGATTTGTGGCATAGCCGATCGCATGGCACGAGCAGGCTTTAATGCACTTGCGCCTGACCTCTATCACGGTCGTTTGACTGAAAAGCCCGATGAAGCTAACCACTTAATGAGCGGCTTGGATTTTCCGGGGGCAACCCATCAAGACATTCGAGGTGCAGTACAGCATTTGAAGGCCAACGGCAGTAGCAAGGTAGCGGTGATGGGCTACTGTATGGGCGGTGCGCTCACGATCGCATCGGCCGTTCATATTCCTGAACTCGACGCCGGCGTTTGTTTTTACGGCATTCCCCCCAAGGATTTTGCCGATCCCGCAGCGATTCGAGTACCACTCCAAGGCCACTTTGCCAACCGCGACGACTGGTGTACACCCGCCGCAGCTGACGGTTTGGAAGCGACTTTGAAGGCTTGCGGTGCAAACTATGAGTTGTATCGTTATGATGCAAATCACGGATTCTGTAACGATCGTTCAGCGGTGAATTACGATGCTGCAAGCTGTAATCTTGCTTTTGAACGTTTACAACTTTTCTTGACTAAGCACCTCGGCTAGCTTGTTGAGGCGTTTTTAATTGCCGGTGTTTAAAAGGCTTGTGTTGGCAAACGGCCTCAGTCGACGTCACGCTGCCGTCGCTAGTTCGTTGGCTGAAAGTCAGCAGGTTCAAACAGTCTTGAGGCGATATACCCAGCGAGCAGCCCCCAAAAGGCTGCTCCGATGGATGCAATTTGAATGCCTGAGACAGTCACAAGAAAGCAGACCAGGGCACCAAAACTGAATTGGGCTTTGAAAGCCGATTGAAATGCGGTTTGGAGCACCTTAAGCATCGCCAGTCCACCAAGCACCACAATAAAAGCAGCCGGTGTTGCCATTAATAGGCTGATAAAACCCGGCGAGAAAAAGCCAAAAAGCATTGCCAGTAAGCCAACAGTGATCCCACCGATGTAGTGTGATTCTTTCGGTCCGGACGATACGAGGATGGCATTGGTTGGGCCCGTGAGGCAAGTGCTGACTGAACCCACCATCGCTGTCATCATCGACCAAAGCCCGCAAGCGCTCGCAATGGTATTGATGGGTGCTTCGTGGCCCGCGGCTCGTAGTACGGCGGCGCCCTGGCCGTTTTGCACCACAAGCACCGTGATCGCAAGTGGAACGACAAGTTCAAGGCATGCTCGCAGGCTCAATACCGGGGCGGTAACCACAGGATGAGCAAGCCAATGCAATTGATCCAAGGCGATGTTCGGTGCATCGAAGATACTGATCAATAGAAGGCCTGTAAGTAGCGAGCCAATCAGAGGGGGGATAAAACGGCCGATTCGAGCAAATACAGTGAGTGTCGTAAAAACAAGAATCATGGGTACTGCGATCCAAGCGTCGGATTGCACATGGCGAATCAGATCTGTTCCAAACTTTAAGAACACGCCGGCGACCATGGCCATGACAATCGCAATCGGTATTGCTTTCATGATGCGACCGATCAGTCCACTCAGACCAAGCACCAACATAAGCGCACCGGTTAGCAAGTAGGCACCGATCACCTCATCAAAGGGCAAACGCGTGAGCGCCTCGCCCATCAACACCATGCCTGGGATCGTCCAAAAAAATGCCAGTGGCTTGCGGTACACCCAACTTAAGACAAGGCTTAAGACGCCGTTGATACCGAAGCAGCCGAGCACCCAAGAGGCTATCAAAGCGGCAGGCATACCTGCGCCTGTGCCGACTGAAAGAATGATTGCGAGGGGGCCAGAGGCGGAAAATATAAAACCGAGCAAGCCATTGACGATGGCTTGAATATGAAAATCCCGGCGCAACTCCCTTAATGAGGGAATCGGGCCGGGCAGTTCAATCATGCGCGATGACTGATTTCCAAGGATGGATTACTTCTTAGCAGGCGAACCACCTTTGGCCGCGGCTCCGCCCTCAGCACCCCAGTAGTAGTTGGCAGCAAAGGAATAGGGAGGAAACATAGCCCGCTTCGCTGGGACAACTTTTGCAGCATATTCCTTTTGGCTATCTGAAACTTTTTTGAAGAATTCGTTTTTAGCCGATTCTTCAGCAACAACTTCGTCCCACGCCTTCAAAGATGCCGTCAAAATGTCGGCCGGTGTGCGGCGAACAATCACGCCATGCTTTTTGATTAACTCATCAAGTGCATCGGCATTCATCTTCTGCCAGCGCATGCTGAAAGTCAGGAAGGTATCCTTTACAGCAGATTTAATGATCTCTTGCTGTGTGGGCGTGAGGCTCTTCCACACATCATTATTGATCATCAATTCACCGATGGAATTGTTTTCATGCATGCCAGGTGTGTAGTGATACTTAAAGACCTGATGCAAACCGAGACGCAAGTCCTCAATACCGCCCACCCACTCTGCACAATCAATCACACCGCGCTGTGCAGCAGGAAGAATTTCACCACCAGGCAGGTTGACCACTGACATGCCGAGCTTGGCGTACATGTCGGCGTTTAAACCGGTTTGACGGCATTTCAAACCTTTAAAGTCAGCAACCGATTTGATCTCTTTTTTAAACCATCCCAACGCTTGCGGGCTTGACGGGAGGATCGGGAAAGCGATCACGTTAAGTTTCATGCGGTTGAGATAAAGGTCATGCCACATCTCAAGTCCGCCACCTTCCCAAACCCATGCCAAATAGTCCACATGGTCCATGCCAAAAGGGCCACCTGGGGGGCCTGCAAACAACGCGGCAGCCTTGTCTTTACCAACCCAGTAATAGGCAACACCATGGCCACCATCGATAACTTTTTTGTGGGTTGCATCAAGGATTTCAAAGGCGGGTACCACCTGGCCTGCAGCGAGCGCTTCGATCTTCAGCGAACCACCGCTGAGCTTATCGACACGCTCTGCAAAATACTTAAAGTTTTCTTGTAGGGTCAGGCTGGCTGGCCAAGTCGATTGAAACTTGAGCACACGAGGCGCCGGAGCTTGAGCTTGAACAGTCGCAAAAGCCGTGGCGCAAATCGCGCCTGCGAGCAGCGTCTTAAAAAGACTTTTCATCGATGGATCTCCTTTAGGTTAATCGGCAACTTCAACAATCTTTACAGTGATTCAAACTATCCAATGTTGTCACGACCTAGCATTAGATGTTTCGAAATGTACACCGAGTGTGAACTCAAGACAGCAAAGCTCGCACAATCACTTGAGGTCATCTGACTTTTCAAGGTCGTCACCCTTCATCAAATCATTAGACATCGCCTTTGACGACGAATTCGCAGCGGGTGCTGCGGCACTATCGCCTTTTTCGAGTTCATCCTCGCCACCGATCCCAAGTCCGCCCTGACCCGTAGTGTTGTCGCCGTTGCTAGCTGGCGATTCGGTCGAGGAGGCAATTGGCTTATCAAACAAGACGGATGGCAAGTATGTTGCGATCTGCGGGTAGGCAAAAAGAAGTACGATACAAAAAGCTTGTATCACCATGAATTCCATCATGCCCGAGTAGATGGTTTTTAAGGACCACTCTTTGACAACCTGTTTGATGTAATAAGCAGACATGGCAACTGGCGGCGATAAAAATGCCGTTTGCAGAGTCACAGCAACAACAGCGCCGAACCAGACCAGGTCGACCTTTAGGGCAACAACGATT
>OMIE01000169.1 GCA_900299025.1 Burkholderiaceae bacterium | reverse complement strand
GTCCCATCGCACCAAAAAGAATAGCGTCGGCGTCGCGGCAGGCCTCCCAAGTAGCTTGGGGGAGGGCATCACCAAAATCCCGATAATGGGCCGCACCAGCTGGGTATTGCTTAAGATTTAAGCGGAAATCACTCGTTTGGTTTTGCAAATGTTGCAGTAAATTTAAACATGCTTGCATCACCTCGACGCCGATCCCATCGCCAGGCAAAACTGCAATTTCGTATAAATGTTTCATTTAATGCTCCGATCTGCTCTCAGCGTGCTTAAAGATTTCCACAGCCTTTTCGGCAATAAGTGCACCGTGTTCCTGAACAAAGTGACCGCCCTGATCAACCATCGTCGGTAATGGACACTGCTTGATACCTTGGCGTAGTCTCTCCATGCTCGCAGGCGAAAAAACAGGGTCGAGCATGCCGATGGCCATCATCGACTGACCTTCCCAGTCCTGCGCCCAAAAGCGCTCGGCAGCGCGCGAGACGACAACGCCGTCATCATTTTCATAAGCTGGAACGATCTCGGGAAATGCACGGGTTGCGGCCCGGTAGGCAAGTTCGGGAAAGGGCGCGTCGTAGGCTGCTGCCTCAGCTGGGGTCATGTGCGGATTGCCGCGGGCAAGTAGCCTTGCGATTGAAAAATCAGGCTTTGCCGCACACATGGCGCGCCACTGCATAAATCCCTCGGGAAGCGGCTCGCGTGCACTTGCGAGGTAGGTATTCATAACGAGTAGCGCTTTGTAACGTTCGGGATCTTCCATCGGCAAGGTGAGACCAAGCAAACCGCCCCAATCCTGAACCACCAAATGAATATGCTTTAGATCTAGTGATTCAACGAGCTCGAGCAAGATCGACCGGTGCCATGAAAATCGATGCTGCGCGATGTCGACAGGCTTATCACTCTTTCCAAAACCTGGCATGTCAGGCGCAACAACGCGATGCCCGGCCGCTACAAATATCGGGATCATGTGTCGATAAAGATAACTCCAGGTTGGGTTGCCATGAAGACATAACCAGGTGACCGAAGCATCCTTGGGGCCTTCGTCCAAGATGTGCATGCGTAAGCCTTGAAGCGATTTCAAATCGTCGATATAGCGTCCTACCCAGGGATAATTGGGGAGGTTGTCAAAAGACGCCTCGGGTGTGCGCAAAAATTGGATGCTTGTCATCTGGTTTAAAACGCCTCATTCAAAATCGTTTCGCAAGCGATAAAGCCTCTATGTCTCATCGCGGCGAAATCGTCTGCCACAAAAAGCTGAACTCCAAAGCAAGCATGAAAGCGCGCTGCGAACTATCTGCCGCTCCACCGTGGCCACCCTCGATGTTCTCGTAGTAGCTCACGCGGTGCCCCTGTTCGAGCATACGCGCTGCCATCTTTCGAGCATGGCCAGGATGGACTCGATCATCGCGCGTACTCGTCATCAACAATATCGGCGGTAGCTTTTGCTGTGGCTTCACATTTTGATAAGGACTATAAGCCGAAATCCAAGCCCACTCATCAGCGATTTCGGGGTTGCCATACTCGGCCATCCAACTCGCCCCGGCTAGCAGTAAATGGTAGCGTTTCATGTCTAATAGTGGAACCTGACAGACTACTGCTGCAAAGTAGTCTGGCTTTTGAAGCATGACCGAGCCGACCAAAAGGCCACCGTTGCTACCGCCTCTAATAGCCAGCTGGCTCGGGCTCGTAACACCGCGGGCGATCAAATCGTTGGCCACTGCGGCAAAATCGTCATAGCTTTTTTGCTTGTTTGCCTTCATGGCGGCTTGATGCCATTGCGGACCAAACTCACCGCCGCCACGAATGTTTGCAATCGCAAGTGCGCCACCACGCGCAAGCCAGCCTCGCCCAAATACAGCCGAGTAGCGCGGAAGCTCTGAGATTTGAAAACCACCATAGCCATGCAGCAGCGTTGGATATGTCGCTTGCTCGCGATTGCCCTGGGGTCGCACTAAAAAGTAGGGAATGCTTGTGCCATCTTTTGAAGTGGCAAAACCTTGCTCGACCATCATCTGACTTGCATCAAACAATGTGGGCAGCGCTTTGAGCGTTTCGATCGTCTCTGAATGGCTGTTCGCTAGTTGCAAGCGGTCAGGGTTTAAAAAGTCACTAACGTTGAGCAAAAAACTCTCGCCCAAAGGGTCACCTTGCCCCTGCTGGCTATCGTGAATACCCCGAGCTACGATCTGGCTATATCGAGAAGGCTTAAGTTGACGTTTTGTCCAACGACCTTGCTTAAAGCTTAAGATCTCGACCTCAGCTGATACTTGATCTAAAACATTTAACAAGATCGATGATCTTGTCAAGCTATAGTTTTCAAGCGATCTACTTGGACTCGGTTTGAATAAGGCATGCCATTGGGGTTTGCCAGCAAGGAATGATGATGCCGATGAAACAAGTAGGGATCCTGCTGGCCAGCTATTGTCTTTCTGAAGCATTGGACTGCGAAGTTCCAGCAAGACATGCTCATACCAAAAACGTAGTTGAGCGTCGGGCGGCTTTTGTAAGGCAAGCATTGTTTTGCCCTGCAATAAGAATTGCTCGCTTGAGAAGAAGTCGGGCATGCGCCCAAAAATCGTTCGCTCGTAACCGGGTGTGGCATCCACCTGAACCCAAGCGGCCACATCGCTTTGCTTTGCCTCAAATACAACCTCTGCCTCTTGTAGCGGACTGCCCCGCTTCCAGCGTCTGATGGTTCTAGGATAACCAGCGTCGGTTAACGAGTTTGGCCCATGCTGACTCGCAACATAGATGGTGTCGATATCAATCCATTCAACACTGGTTTTAGCTTCGGGTATATGAAACCCTTGAGCAAGGAAAGATCGCGTTTCTACATCAAACTCTCGGACGATGTTTGCATCGGATCCGCCGGGTGATAACTGGATCAAACAGCGCTTGTAATCTGGGCCGTAGCAAGTTGCCCCTGCCCAAACCCAACTTTTAGCTTCTGAGCGACCGAGTTCATCAAGATCGAGCAAAACTTCCCAGACCGGTTCTTTACTTTTGAAGCTTTCAAGACTTGTCCTTCTCCAAACACCGCGCGGGTTTTTGCCGTCCTGCCATAAGTTATAAAACCATGATCCTCGCCGTGTCACTTGGGGAATACGTTGCGCATTGTCGAGCACCTCTTGAAACTCATCTTGCAGGGCCTTAAAGGCCTTGTTTGAGGCAAAGCTCGCAAGGGTGATCTTGTTTTGCGCCTTGACCCAGGCCATGGATTGCTCACTATCGATGTCCTCAAGCCACAAGTACGGATCGTCTTGGTCAGATGGCGTCACAGTTTGGGCCCCTATGCTTTGATTGGCGAGTAAACACAGTAAGCTCGCCTTAAAAATAAGGCGAGTGAGGAATATTGGGAATGAGCAGGTCAAATTCATGAATCAAGGCGATGCGTTGATATCGATGTTACTCCGGAAGGCAGTAGCGAAGAGCGCGGTCACGGCGGCTATGGTGTTGAGCTCCCTGGTGAGCTCAGCCTTTGCTTCTTGCGATCAGTCGGCTTTAGCGCGCTCGAGGGTAGAGCATGCCGAAGCTTCGATGCTGCAAAGCGTCCGCCCTGAAGTTGATCCCTCGCGTCCTGAGCCTTCCTCTGGATTTCGCAGGCAGTTAGGCATGGTTACTGCAAGGAGCTATATGGTGGTAACAGCACATCCGCTTGCAAGCAAAGTAGGATGTGAAGTGCTGCGCGATGGTGGTCGTGCGATCGATGCCGCAGTCGCCGTGCAAATGGTTTTAGGATTGGTAGAACCACAATCGTCAGGCATTGGTGGTGGCGGATTTTTGATTTACTTTGATGCCTCGAGTAAGAAGCTTGTGACTTATGACGGCAGGGAGACCGCGCCATCAGGCGCGAACGAAGATTATTTACGCTATATCAGTACAAGCGATAAGCGATATCCCCTGCCAACACGATCGACACCCTGGCTTAGTTTGCGGGCAAGCGGGAGATCGATAGGTATCCCAGGTATGCTGCGGATGCTTGAACTAGCCCATAGAGATCATGGCTTGAGGCCATGGCGCGAGCTTTTTGGTCCGGCGATCCAACTTGCCCACGAAGGCTTTCCCGTGAATGGGCGGATGGCAGCGGCGATTTTGAGCGCACGCGAAGAGCTACTTCGCGATGAGGATGCGGTCGGTTATTTTTTTGATGACGATCTATCGCCGAAGGCGATGGGCACAACGGTCCGCAACCCCGCTTACGCGACAACGCTTGAGTCGATTGCATCACAAGGCGCTGATGCTTTTTATATCGGATCGATTGCCCAATCCATCGTGAATAAAGTTGCTGAAAGCAAAGGAGGGCCTTTAAGCCCAGTGCCTGTGACCCCAGGTCTAATGACGATGGAAGATCTTGCCAACTATAAAGCTATCCGTCGAGAACCCGTTTGTATGAGTTACCGTAACACGTGGGTTTGCGGCATGGGGCCCCCTTCTTCGGGTGGAATTGCAGTGGGGCAGGTACTCGGGATTTTGGAAAACTTTGACTTATCGCCGCATAAGCCCACGCAAATTGGTAGCGATGGCGCAAAGCCTTCCGTGACGGCTGTTCACTTGATTAGTGAGGCACAACGACTTGCTTACGCAGATCGTAATAAGTATGTGGCGGATACCGATTTCGTCCCGCTTCCCGCCCTTGGTTTGTCGAGTCTTCTTAACAGCCGTTACCTTAAGGAGAGAGCAAGTCTTATATCGATGGATAAAAGTATTGGTACAGCAAATCCAGGTACTTTTAAAGCTAAGGCCTTGGGTATAAGCTCTCAGGAAGATAACGGTACAACACATGTGACTATCGTGGATCGCCAAGGCAATGTGGTTTCAATGACCTCGAGTATCGAGGGAAGCATGGGCTCGTACCGGCTTGTAGGTGGGTTTTTGCTCCATAATCAATTAACCGATTTTTCGCCGAACCCGACCGATGGCCAGGGAGCGCCGATTGCAAACAAAATCGAGCCAAACAAGCGACCTCGCAGTTCAATGGCTCCGACCATTGTATTTGCCAAAGCGAGCGATGGCTCAAGGGGCGATTTTATAATGGCCACGGGCTCGCCGGGTGGACCAAGCATCATCCAATTTGTGAGCAAAACATTGATCGGTGTGATCGACTGGAAACTCAATGCCCAAGAAGCTACCGCCATGGTGAACCTTGGTGCTGCAAACAGTCCTACGACGGCGGTTGGTGGTGAGCATCCGTATATCGATCGCGCGCATGAAGGTATGAGCGATCCTCTCATCAAGGGCTTGCTTGCGCTGGGACACAAGGTTTCGCTTGCGGAGCAATCAAGCGGTGTTGCTACAATTGTTAAAACGATAATACCAGGGCAGAAATCACCGGTTTATACAGGCGGCGCCGATCCTCGCAGAGAGGGCGTGGCGCTCGGTGACTAATATCAGTGAAAGTCAATGCATGTGTATGAATCAAAACCGTCGCTTTGCGCTTGCATCATGGCTTTGGACTTCAGTTGCATGTACGCCAGTCCCACTAAACGCCTTCGCGCAAGTTGGGGCAAGTGCCTTCGCCAAAGGCCTAGCGATTGATCCCATGCAAAAGGTGCGTTACGGACGCATTGAGCGTTATGACAACTTTCCGTCAACATTCGTTGAGCCTCGCCATATCGAGATTTGGCTGCCACCAAGCTATGACGGAAGGCGCGAGCATGCCGTGCTTTATATGCACGATGGGCAAATGTTATTTGACGCTGAGACAACATGGAACAAGCAGTCATGGGCGGTCGATCAAGTTGCAGCCCCGATGATCGATCGAGGGCTATTGCGCAACTTCATCATTGTCGCGCCCTGGAATCTTGGTCCCTTGCGATTTGCGGAGTATTTTCCACAAGCATGGTTTAAGCGCCTATCGACAGCTACCCAAGTTCGGCTTCAACAACGCATGTCCGAGGTGCGCTTGCGAAGCGACGAGTACCTGCGATTTCTCGTGCATGAGCTTAAGCCTTGGGTCGATCATCGCTATAAAACGCTTCGCGATAGGCAACATTGCATGTTGATGGGCTCAAGTATGGGGGGCGTTATTAGCCTTTACGCACTATGCGAATATCCAGAGATCTTCGGTGGCGCTGCCTGTTTGAGTACACATTGGATCGGTGGTTACGAGCGAAATCCTGAGGTCCCAGGCGCTGCGCTCGGGTACTTAAGTGAAAGGCTACCCGAACCTGCTCGCGTGCGCCTGTGGATGGATCGCGGCACCATCGAGCTCGACGCCTTGTATGAGGAAGCTCAACAAGCAGTCGACCGATTGCTTTACACCAAAGGCTTTCGAGCACCTGGATTTAAAAGCCTTGTGCATGAGGGAAGCGGACATAACGAACGCGACTGGCATCGGCATTTGCCAGGACCCTTAAGCCATCTCTTCTCAAAGGCTAGTCAGTGAAGCTTGCAGGATCAACACGATTGTGTAGCGGTTGATCCCTGGAAAAGCGCTTGAGATTGTCTAGAAATAAGTCAGTCCATCGACTCATCGTGCCGCTACCGGCAAAAGAGGTGTGCGGAGTCACCGTTACTTTCGGATGCGACCAGTAAGCGTCAGTTTGTGGAAGCGGCTCAGTGTCAAAGACATCGAGAATGGCGTGTCCAAGTCTGTCATGATCAAGGGCCTCAATCAGTGCTTGATTGTTGACGACGCCGCCACGTGCAACATTGACTAAGAGCGCATTACTTTTTGTTTGTGAAAAAAACTGCTGATTAGCGAGATGTTTTGTACTCGCATTGAGTGCGCAGGCAAGAACAATGATATCCGCTTGGGGTATCAGCTGCGGCAGCTCGCCTGTGTTTGCACATTGATCGACAAACTCGCTTGCCTGTGCTTTACGGCGGACAACCAAGGTCCTTGCGCCAAAGGCCTTAGCGCGTTGAGCAATAGCTTGTCCTATTGGCCCGAATCCGATGATAAGCCAGGTGCTTTGTGATAGTTCTCGAAACGGTGTGTTTTTCCAAAACCGCTCAGCTTGTTGTTGTCTTTGTCGTTGGAGTGGGTGAAGCTGATTAAAAACTTGAGCGAAAACAAATTCGGCAATCGCGATGCCCTGGGCGCTGCTATTGCAGATCATTGTGCCCTTAGCAGCTATCGTTTTATAAAAAGGGTTGTCAAGGCCGGCATTGAAGGTTTGCAGCACGTTAATCGACTTGGTTCTTAAGGCCATTTGAAAGGCTTCAGGAAGAAACTTCTCGGCGCTGATGAGAGGGCTTAGCCAAAGATAATCAAGTGCGACATCCTCGGGGTCCCTTAGGCTGCCGTCGATTCGATACTTTCCTTCCTTGGTGTAGGGCACCCACTTCAAATTGAGTTGATCGATATCGACGAGGCCATTGATGCTTTCCAAGGACTTTTCGTAGATGGCAACGGATTTCTTCATCGTCAGATATCTCATGTTTAGGGTTGATGGATTTATGGGGTACTTAGGTGGGGCACCGTCGTGGTCGAGGCTCCGACTTGCGAACGACTTCTAAGAACTGATAATCTCCGGGCGATGAGCATGTTTGAGAGATCAGTGGGGGACAGACGGTGAAGCGCTTGCGTTGGATTGTAGCGCTGTGGTTTGCCTTATTTACAGCCCTCTCGATTGCCTCGCCGCTGCTAAACCCGACATCCTTAGACAGCGTATGTTCCCCTGAGCATGGCAGCCGCCTGATTGTCGTGAATGATCAGGGTGATGGTAGCGATGCAAATGCGCTTTCAAAAGACTGTCCCTTGTGCTCGGGGTTCTTTACCCCCGACTTTTGGGTTCACCACTCATTTGACACGCCTTCGCCACTTGCCCATGCGCTTGAGCCTCAGCGTGAGGCTTTCCTGATTGCAATCGCGCAGCCACCGCTGCCGTCCCGAGGTCCACCAACTCAGTTTTGATTGTTTTCTCTATCTTTCTGAATGTCGCATCAATCGATATGCGATTTGAAAACGCTCAAACTTTGTTGAATTGGATCAAAAATGTTCAAGCATCCTCCCATTGCCGCCGCAGTGCTGGCAGTGGTTTCATGCAGTGCTCAAAGCCAATTGGCGCATGCTCAAAGCGGTCAGTCCCAGGTGGTCGACGCACAAAATAGTCAGCTCCAGGTTGCGCAAGTCCTGACTGCGAAAAGCCAGTCCGTCACGGTCACAGCAACCCGACAGGCCGTTTCACTTAGCGAGTCACCGTGGTCCGTTGGTGTGATTGATCAAGAATCAATATCAGTGACCAAGCCGACGCACCCCAGTGAATTGCTTAGTCAAGTTCCCGGTGTTGCGGTAAGTGTGACCAATGGTGAGGGGCATCAGACGGCAATCCGCCAGGGCTTTACCACGAGCCCGGTATATCTCTTTCTTGAGGATGGCATCCCGATTCGTGCCACAGGAAACTTTAACCATAACGCACTTTATGAGGTCAATATTCCGTCTGCGGCGTCGGTTGAAGTGATTCGAGGGCCAGCTTCTGCACTGTATGGTTCAGATGCCATCGGCGGTGTCGTCAACGTTATTACAAGGACCCCTTCAACCCGCGCAGGTGGAAATGGGTCGCTCGAGATGGGTCAGTGGGGCTATCGACGCCTCTTAGCTGGGGCAGATAGTGGTGAAGGTTCAGCAGGGGCGCTCAGGCTTGATGTCAACCTGACTTCAACCGATGG
>OMIE01000168.1 GCA_900299025.1 Burkholderiaceae bacterium | reverse complement strand
TGGCAAGCGCTTTGCCAGTCATCGCATATCGCCAGGGAGCGAGCGCGGCACTACTACAAGATCAAGTCCATGGATGGATTCTTGACGACTTTAGTGCGAGTGCGTTTCATGGAGCGCTTCAAAATGCATTACGCCAATGGTCACATGAGCCAAAGGGGCTCTGGCAGCAGATGGGTGAGAGGGCTTTGGTGAAGGCAAGCACGCAGTCTTGGAGCAGTGTGCGGAATCTTATGCTTTCACATTGGTATGCTCTTGCTTTTCCTACCTTGAAGGCTAAGGCTCACCATGAACCATTTGCCCATTCGCAGCAGCTATGAAGCACCGCTTCCGATTTCCTTAACCGGCAGCGAGGTCGCACTTGTCCCGCTCGCGGCAAGTCATGGCGATGATCTTTACGCTTTGAGCACGGCAGAGGGCGCCGAGGACCGATTTCGTTACTTATTTGAGCAAGTCCCCACGCCAGAAAGCTTCGAGCAATTCATGATCAAGGCCTGTGCGAGCAAGGATCCGATGTATGTCGCTGTGATTCGTAAAGAAGACGGTCGCTGCTTAGGACGACAATCGCTGATGCGTATCACACCAGATCATGGCGTCATCGAAATAGGCAATATTCTGTGGGGGCCAGACATGGCGGCTACGCGCATGGCCACGGAGGCCTTCTTTTTACATGCCTGTTATGTCTTTGACACCTTGGGCTATCGACGTTTTGAATGGAAGTGCAATGTGCTCAATGGGCCATCAAGACGGGCGGCGCTTCGCTTTGGTTTTCGCTTTGAGGGCGTTTTCAGGCAGCACATGATTGTGAAGGGACAGAGCAGGGACACGGCCTGGTACGGCATGCTCGACCATGAATGGCCACAAATCAAACAACATGTCGAACGTTGGCTTAGCCCCGAGAATTTCGACGATAGAGGTCTTCAAAAAACCCAGTTGAGGGCAGGCTCACGATTTCTTTGATGGCTTTTGAATCACCAGCCCGAGGGCTGGTGGATGTGCTTAGTGTTTGATTAAACTTGAAGCCAGCGAGCGGTAGTCGATTGAAAAACTGCCGGCTGCGATACGGTCCTTAAGTTGATCGAGTGCCTGCTGACTGGCAGCCGTACCTCGTTCACTACTGAGCGACTTAGCGTCGACCGAAGCCTTTGCTTCGATAACCGCCTCGTTGCGCAACTCTAAAATAGCCGCCCGATCGTTGCTACCTGGGAGGGCAACGTGGGTCTTTTCTAAGGCGCTTTCAATAGCACGAACGGTGAGTTGGGCAACCAGTGGCGATTGGGTTAGCTTGGAAGCGGCCTTTGATGCAGCTTGTGCTGCAACATCAGGTGCGATGCGTTTTGCCGATTCGGCTGCCGAAAAAATATTGGAAGACGTATAGTTCATGTCAACCGCCTATTGCCACAAGAGTGAAACTGAGTCCTAAACTGAAGGTCCTTGGTACTGCTCTGGAGCCGCGATTTGTCGCTCTCCACACTTAGGAATACGGCCTTTTGGAGGGCGCAGTTTAGAGCTGAGAGGCCTGCTGCGCGCAAAGGCCCGGGCCACGGGCTTTAAGGCCTCGTATTGCTATAGACTGCATCAACGATCCCCATCCATCGAGACCAAGTCATGAGCATGCTTGATTGTTTCATCGCATTCAAAAAGCAGCGCGGATTGCAAAGGCGCCCAAAGCCGAGCTTTTGGCTGGGCCTTCTCAGCGCGCTTTTTTTCATAGGGCCGGTTCGCGCCGAGACGATTGTGATGTCATCGACAACATCGACTGAGCAGTCGGGTCTTTTTGCCCACTTACTGCCAAAGTTCCGTGAGGCGAGCGGTATCACAGTGAAGGTAGTCGCGCTTGGCACTGGGCAGGCCCTGGATGTGGCAAGGCGCGGCGATGCTGATTTGGTCTTTGTCCATGACCGTGCGGCCGAAGATCGCTTCGTTGCCGAGGGTTTTGCCGAGCGCCGCCATGATGTGATGTACAACGACTTTGTGTTGATAGGGCCGGTATCAGATCCTGCGCGGGTCAAGGGGCGCGACATTGTTGCAGGTCTTAAGCAAATTGCAAGCGCTCAAGCACTATTCACCTCACGTGGCGATCGTAGTGGTACCCACGCCGCTGAGCTAAGGTTTTGGAAGCTGGCAGGTATCGAGCCAGCGAACTTTGCTGGGTATAAGGCTTGTGGCTGCGGGATGGGACAGGCGCTCAACATCGCTGCCGCCTCGGGCAGTTATGTGCTCGCCGACCGTGGTACCTGGCTGAGCTTTAAGAATCGTGCTGACTTGTCAATCGTCGTAGAAGGAGATCAACGACTCTTCAATCCCTACGGTGTGATGGCGGTGAGTGCAAAAAAGCACCCGCATGTTAAGGCTGACGCAGCAGATAAGCTTGTGCGATGGCTTATCTCAAGCCAAGGGCAGGCTGCTATTGCAAGTTATCGAATCGCGGGCGAGCCCTTGTTTTTTCCAAACGCAAAAAGCTCAAATTAAGTAAAAAGTCTGAAAAAAGAACGCTGGAATTCGAATCAGCCAAAGCGTCCGGTGATGTAGTCCTCGGTTTGCTTTTTATTTGGTTTGATAAACATTTGTTTGGTCGCACTGAATTCGACAAGCTCGCCCACATACATAAACGCTGTGAAATCTGACACCCGGGCCGCTTGTTGCATGTTGTGCGTCACGATCGCAACCGTGTAATCGGACTTCAGTTCATGCACCAACTCCTCGACCTTAGCGGTTGAGATGGGATCAAGCGCAGAAGTCGGCTCATCGAGCAAAATCACTTTGGGCTTTACCGCAACCGTTCGCGCAATACAGAGGCGCTGTTGTTGACCACCTGAAAGCGACAAACCGCTTT
>OMIE01000167.1 GCA_900299025.1 Burkholderiaceae bacterium | reverse complement strand
GGAAGTTATCGAATTATTGAACGAAGCATTTTATAACCGTTATGAAACTATTTACGGCAAGGGCTCATCGTATAAGGATGCACGACTCGAAATCGTTAGTTTTCGGGTTAGAGCCATGGCAGACACCCAGCGCCCTGACTTACCGCGCTCAACACCTGTCGGCAAAGCCCCTCCCAAGTCAGCACGAACGGGCATGCGATCTGTTTATTTTGATGAACGATCTAAATCGCTTGACACTTCCATTTACAACGGCGCTGCATTGAAAGCCGGGAACCATTTAGCTGGGCCATGCATTATCGAGACCACCGACACCACGATCGTCGTTCGCCCAGATCAAAGCTTAAGCGTTGACGGATGGGGTAATTTTGAACTTCATCTTGATGCTGTCACGAGCCAGAACTCTCCGAGAAAAAAAGCAGCGAAGGGCGTATAAATATGGCAAAGATCAGTGAAACGACGCATTTACGCTTTGATGGCAAACAAAGTGGTTATGTGCCCCCGAAGCAATTAAAAATATCCGCCACACTGAAGTTACATCGGGAATCGGCAGCCACTATCGATCCCATCACCTACGAAGTGATTCGCCATAGCCTTTGGAATGTGAACGAAGAGCATGGTGCAACCATACAACGTCTTTCAGGTTCGCCGGTGGCGATGTATGCGCTTGACTTAAACCCATCGATCCTCACCGAAGATGGCGAGTTCGTTTATTTTGGACCCTACATGCAATATATGTCGGGGGTTACCGATACACAAGTCAAATGGATCTTAGAACACCGATCAGATAATCCTGGCATCCGCAACGGTGATATGTTTCTTGCCAATGACCCTTGGGTCGGTGCGGCGCATCAACAAGATGTGATGTTGATTTGTCCTGTTTTTTACAAAGACCAGCTTTTTTGCTGGGTGACGAATTGTCTGCACCAATACGATATCGGCGGCATCACGCCATCGAGTTTTTGTATGGCTGCTGAAAATGCCTACGAAGAAGGCATCCTGATTCCTCCCGTGAAAATTGTTGAAGCAGGTCATATCCGGCGAGATATTGAAGAGCTTTATCTTCGAGCATCAAGAAAGCCAGAGGCAGTAGCCCTAGACTTTCGCGCTCAACTCGCAGGCAATACGACTGCAAAACAGCGGATCGAGACACTGTTAAACCGCTATGGTCCAGACGTTGTGAAAGCGGTAATGCGCAAAATTCTCAATGATGGCGAACAGGCATTTCTTGAAAAAATGTCTCGACTTCCAGACGGCACTTGGCGCGATCGTACCTACGTCGAATGTTCGCGTCCCGGTGATCGCAAGACGCATCGCGTGCAGTTGACCTTGCACAAGCGCGGTAACAGTCTCATTTTTGAAAATGACGGAACCGCCGAACAGGATGGCGCCATGAATGCCACCTTTAGCGGTTGGCGTGGCTCGATCATGGTTGCCCTAAACCAATTGCTTTGTTGGGATCAATACTTCGCAATTGGTGGCGCCTTGAGACATGTCGTCTTTGATCCTTCACCCGGCACGATGAACTGCGCAAACTTTCCCGCATCGGTGTCGACTGCACCGGTTCAGGCGATGGAGATTTCACTCTATCCTGCGTATAACGTTCTATCAAAAATGATTTATACCGATCCAGGTATGCGCCAGGACATCATGTGCATTGGCGGAACCAGCCAATGGCCAGCAACCATTTTTAGAGGTCAGGATCAATGGGGTGATCCCTATGGTTACCTGCTCGTCGATCCTATTGGTGGCGCAATTGGTGCCTTTGCAACTGGTGATGGCATTGCAACAGGCGGTCAGTCGCGAACGCCGATTTGCAAGCTTCCCAATATCGAACATACCGAGCAAAGCTTTCCACTCTTGTTTTTGTATCGCAAGGAGGTCATTGACTCGGGTGGTGCAGGCCTGCATCGTGGCGGCCTCTCGGCAGAGTCCTGCTTCATTCCGCACCGTACGCCGTACATTACCCATGACACCTTGTCATCGGGTAATGCGATGCCAACGTCCTCGGGGATGATGGGCGGTTACCCAGCGACAGTGAATGTTTACAAATACAAAGCTGATAGCGACATCGCTGAGCGCTTGAGCCATGCCGATATGCCTGGAGATATTTCGGAGATTCAAGGGCAGTCGAAAACACTTGCCCTACGACAGCAAAATTTCCTTCAAAAGCCCAGCGACGTCTACGCTGTCATTTGGTCAGCAGGCGGTGGCTTTGGCGACCCGATCGAGCGCGATCCAGAGCGAGTACGTGATGATGTGTTTGAGCAAGCTGCCGTATCTAAGCAAGCTGCCAAAGCCATTTACGGCGTCGTGTTCAAGCGCGATGAGTCGATTGATACGAAAGCGACCGCAAAATTGCGCGAATCGATTCGCCAGAAGCGAATGGGGTATCAGGGAGGTACATCAAAGCTTCGAAAGGCTGCGCCAGAGCTTGAGCTGAGACCCATGACTGAGAACCTCGCAATTTACAAGCCCAACCAGGCGAAACTTACCCACGCTGCGGAGAAAGCAGCCCTTAGCAAGGGCAACATGCCATCAAAGCCTGAGTCGCGATGGTGCTGCCGAGCATGCAGAACCGACCTGGGTTTGATCTCCACAAACTATAAGCTTGCATGTCGCCGTTATGACGCGCCGATTCAATCAGCCAATCCAAACATTGGCGACTGGCGCCGGTACATTGATGATGAGCCGGTTTTTCGCCAGTTTTTTTGCCCAGGCTGTGGACGCTTGATTGAAAATGAAATCGCGCGAAAATCGGATGAGCTGCTTCATGATATTGAATTAATAACTAAATAAGCTTATTACTCGCCTCATTGCAAGAGCGGCCAGTTACTGGCAAGAATCTCAACGTACTAGCTCGATAGGAATAAGACATGCATATCGGATGGATAGGAACTGGCCGTATGGGCGCTGCCATGGTAGAGCGCCTGCTCGAATGCTCGCTGGAAGTCTCAGTTTGGAATCGAAGTCCTGCCAAGCTTGACTCTCTCGTTGAAAAAGGTGCAAAAGCCATGCCTACAGCGGCTGCACTGGCAAGCGAGGTCGATGTGATTGTGAGCATTCTTAGCCATGACGGGGCAATCCATGATTGTTATCGCGGCGATAACGGTGTATTGAGTGCAGGTAAGCAAGCGCTTCGCGGCAAACTTGTGATCGAGATGAGTACGGTTCAACCCCATATTGCACAAGCACTGGCAAAGGATTTGGAAGGTCTTGGTGCGAGTATGCTCGACTGCCCGGTCGGGGGTACCGTAGGGCCCGCAAGAGAAGGCAAATTGCTCGGTCTGGTGGGCGGCTCTGCTGAAGATTTGGAACGTGCTCAGCCTATTCTGAAGCATTTATGTCGGCGGATTGAATGGATGGGGCCGCAAGGTGCGGGTGCAAGTATGAAGCTTTGCGTGAATATGCCCTTGATGGTCTATTGGCAGGCGCTTGGCGAAGCGCTGTCCTTGGTGCGACACCTCCCCTGCGGACCTGAAAGACTTATCGACATCATGAGCGATACCAGCGGCACCCCAACGGCCATGAAAGGTCGTGGACCTGCCATTGCTCGCATGATGTCGGGTGAAGCTGCTGCCCCTGCAGCCTTCGACATGGCCATGATATGCAAGGACTTGCGCTGCATGCTCGCCGAGGGCGAGACCCTTAAGCGCGACATGCCAGTGGTTAGTGCAACGCTTTCAGCTTATGAGCAGGCCATCAAGGAAGCAGGCCTGGGCGATCGCGACGGTACTGCGCTTCCTGCTTACTGGTCAGCTCGCGAAAAGCCATAGGATCGATTCGGAGTCAATGCTCGGATGCACCCGAACTTGACCCAGGCCTCAACACACGCTCACCTTCCCCAAGGCCTGCAAGACACGCTCTGGCGTAAAGGGCTGGGTGCTGACATTCGCGCCTAAGGGGGCAATTGCATCATTGATCGCATTCATGATGGCGGCAGGCGCTCCTGCGGTGCCCGCTTCGCCCGCCCCCTTTGCGCCGAGCTCGGAGCTTCGGGTTGGGGTGTACACATGATCAATAACGATGTCAGGCATTTCAGCGGACATAGGAACCAAATAATCGGCCATCGACCCATTTAAAAGCTGCGCATCGTCGGTGTAAACACATTCCTCAAGCATGGCCCCGCCGATGCCTTGCACAATCCCGCCTCGGATTTGCTCATCAACAAGCATCGGATTAATGACCGTACCACAATCTTCAACGCACCAATGTTTGAGCAGCTTCACAAAACCGGTATCGATATCCACTTCAACATAAGACGCCTGGATACCATTGGTGAACGTAAAACCGTACTCTCTGGGTGTGTAGTGACGCGTAACCGTCAGCTCGGATTGAAAACCCATGGGAAGGGTATCGGGTCTGAAATAGGCAATCCTGCCAAGTTCGGCGAGATCAAGCTTGACCTCAGCGCTTAACTTGTTAACCACCGCATTGTCACGCACATCAAGACTTGCTTTGTCTTCCTGCAGGATCGCGGCTGCAATATCTAATATGTGCGAACGTAGTGCTTTACCCGCTTGTAAAACCGCTTCACCGCCAATGCCAGCACCTCGTGACGCCCAAGTGCCACCGCCATAAGGTGTGACTGCCGTATCACCGGTTATCACACGTACTTTATCAACGCTCACCCCAACGGCGGTTGCGGCGATCTGGGTAAACACAGCTTCGGTACCTTGGCCTTGTTCAGTCACACTTACCAAGACCTGAACCATACCCGCAGGATCAAGCCGAAGCGTAGCGCCGTCTTGTGCTGAGATCCTTGCACCACCGACGCCGTAAAAAGCAGGCGATGGATTGGTGACTTCGATCATGGCTGCCAAGCCAACGCCTCGATAAACGCCGTTTTTACGCAAGCTCGCTTGTTCGGTGCGCAATGCCTGGTAGTCCATGAGCGCCAAAAGTCGATCGAGACTTTGGTGATGTGACAATTTTTCAAACTTAATACCGGACGGAAAAGTATAAGGATATTGATCATCCGCAATCAGGTTGATTCTGCGCATGGTTGCAGGATCTATACCCAAGACTCTTGCCGCCTCATCGACAATGCCCTCGGTCAGCGCAACGGCAATTGGGTGACCCACGGCGCGATACTGACAGGTGACGTTCTTATTGGTGAACACCACGTCGAGCTTTGCTCGGTATTGCTGATGTCGGTAGGGTCCGCCGGTGAGATTCACCACCTGATTACCCTCGATGCCGCTGGTGCGGGGATAGACAGAATAGGGACCAATCGCTGTTAAATCATCCAAATCAAAAGCGAGTATTTCGCCATTGTTTTTGCATGCCAAGCGCACGGTCGCCTCGTGTTCGCGGGCATGAATATCGGTAAGAAATGATTCAGCGCGATCGGCCTGAAACTTGACCGGTCGTCGCAACATGACCGACAGCGCTGCGGTTGCCATCTCATCGGCGTAGACGTGCACTTTAATCCCGAATGATCCGCCAACGTCTTTACAAATCACGCGAATGTTTGACTCGGGTATATCAAGATGACGCGAGAAAATATCTTGCATCATATTTGGCGCTTGCGTTGCGTGATAAACCGTCAAGCTGTGATCGGCTGGATTGTAGTCAGCCAAAATCGCCCTAGGTTCGTTACAAACGCCCGTATGCCTGCCGAAACGATAGGTTTTCTCAACCACCACATCGGCCGCAGCCCAGGCTGCATCAAAGCCTTCGGTCTTGAGCTCTCGATGAAAACAAATATTGTCACCTAGCTCAGGGTGGATAACGGTCTTTGCTTCAAGCGCCTGCCGCATGTCGCTCACAACCGGCAGTATCTCCCACTCCACTTCGATGTATTCAAGCGCATCCTCGGCCTGCCGACGACTTTCTGCCACGACAGCGGCAACCGCTTCGCCCTGCCAGCAAACACGGTCAATGGCAACTGCATGCTGCGGGGCTGACTTGATGCCCTTCAAATGCCCCAGCACACCGACCCAAGGCGTGCAATAGGCAGCAATCTCTTGCCCATTAAAGACAGCAATGACACCCGGTTGCTTCTTTGCCCGATCGAGTCTGAGCATCTTGACTCGAGCATGTGCATGAGGGCTGCGAAAAAACACAACCTGTGCAAGTCTTGGCAGGCGCAAATCGTCGAGATACGTACCACGACCCTGAAGAAGCTTTTTAGCACCAGTTCGTGGAATGCTCTGGCCGATATAACCATTGTTAATTTTAGATTGATCGAGTACGGCTGGCAGTTCAGATTTCGCGTTCATGCCGAAGCTCCCGAAGCCCTTTTGGCACCCGATGCCTTGCTGCGGATGATCGCTGTTTCAATCGCATCCACAATCGCCTGATAACCAGTACATCGGCAATAATTTCCCGAGATATAAGCTCGGATCATGTCGCGACTCGGCGCATCTTGTTCGTGCATAAGCGCCCTCGCAGTAAGCAACATACCGGGTGTGCAAAAGCCGCATTGCATGGCGTTATGCTCAAGAAAAGCCTGCTGAAGGATGGCAAGTTCCCCCTGATC
>OMIE01000166.1 GCA_900299025.1 Burkholderiaceae bacterium | reverse complement strand
TGACGCATATCAACGCTGCACTGATATCGACGACGGGCCGCGTCGATTCCATCGGACTTCATTTGATGTTCGGCTTTTTTGATCAGTTCGCGTAGGCTCCTCTGGAGCCGCTGCGGATCGAAAGGCGAGGTCTGAATATCAACCTGTTCATGAATATGCAGAACATCGGCGGTTGCAGCGCCAAAAGCACACCAGGTTGATGCGATACGATTAAGGGGTATCACGACATGGCGAACCCCAAGTTCACGTGCAAAAACACCTGCATGAACTGGCCCTGCGCCACCAAACGCAAATAAAACAAAGTCGCGAGGGTCCAGGCCTTTTTCTACGGTTGTTTTGCGGATGATATCGGCCATCTTGAATTCGGCGATCTTTGCAATGCCCGCTGCCGCCTGCATCAGGTTAAGGCCTAGTGCCTGGGCGACCTGCTGCACTGCCTCGATGGATTTGCTCTTATCGAGTCGAATGCGCCCGCCAAGAAAATTATTTGGATCGATATAGCCCAAAACGACATCAGCATCGGTGACAGTCGCGAGAACGTTGCCTTTTCCATAGCAAGCTGGTCCGGGGTCAGCACCGGCTGACTCAGGGCCAACACGCAGTGTACGTGCTTTGCTGTCGACGTTTGCCATTGAGCCGCCGCCTGAACCGATCGCTTGAATGTCGACTTTCGGGATGAAGTATTCATATTGCGCAACATTGGCCGTGAAGCTGAAGGCCGGCTGTCCCTGGTGGATGATGCCTACGTCAAAAGAGGTGCCTCCCATATCGGTGGTGATCACATGAGGGGTACCAGTCAGTTGTCCGAGGAATTGGCTTCCGGTGACCCCAGATACTGGCCCTGAGTCGAGGGTTAATAAGGGGGCTTGAATGGCGCGTTCCACAGAGATCGATCCACCGCCGCATTGCGTAATTTGCAAGGCCTGCCGGTAGCCTGACTCCCGAAGTTGCCTGGCTAAAGCGCTCAAATACCGCGCAGTCACTGGCCCAATGTAGGCATTTAAGGCGGTCGCCGTCAGTCGCTCATACTCACCCCACTTGGGAGCAAGATCAACCGAGCAGGTCACAAAGCAGTCGGGTGCAAGGCTGCGAACCATCGCAGCAATTTGATGTTCATGTTGTGGATTTTTAAATGACCATAACAAACAAATCGCTATCGATTCGACCCCTTGTGAAAGCAGGGAATCGATCGCTTCACGCACTTGACCAAGATTAAGCGGCACAACAACGTCGCCAAAGCAGTCGATGCGCTCTGAAACGCCACGGATCATGCGTTTGCTGACAATCGGTGCGGGCTTTCGACTTTCCGGGAAATGAACAACTTGATTCAAGTTTCGTGAGCTCACACCCCGCGAACCCCGCATGATGTGAATCGCATCCTCATGTCCTTTGGTTGTAATGAGGCCAAGTTTTGCACCCTTTCGCTGGATCAGGGCATTCGTGCCTACGGTTGTGCCGTGTGTGAGCACCGAGATGCGCCGACAAAAGCTTGCAAAGTCTAATTTGAGCTGATCAGCAGCCAGAGCCATTGCAGCGATCATGCCTTGGGCAAAATGGGGCGGTGTTGAAGGGGACTTGGCAGCAACGAGTTGCCCCTTGTCGTCGACGACCACGCAGTCGGTAAAGGTTCCACCGATGTCGACCCCAACGTGGTAGCTCACTTGATCCTTTCGCATGGCTCACCTTTGCATAAAGTTCCATGCTCGCACAGCTCACCCATGCTTCAATACAATCGGGCAAGAAAACGCAAGCACACTGTCTCGATTTATACGCTAGAACGATTGCTCATGTCAGCCAAGCGAAAGTCTTCAACAAGGTCGCTCACCATGCCTTTGGTGGCCACGAATCGCCCAGAGGCACAGCGCCTTGACCCCGACATCAGGCGTCAGCAGATTTTAGAGGCGGCGATCAGCTACTTCGCAGAAGCGGGCTTTGCGGGCCAGACTCGGGAGCTTTCAAAGCGCATAGGCGTGACTCAGTCACTTTTATACCGCTATTATCCTTCGAAGCAAGATCTCATCGAAGCCGTCTTCGATGCAGTCTTTCTAAAGCCCTGGGATCCCAAGTGGACCAGGGCATTGCGGGATCGCAGCAAGCCCTTGCGCGAGCGCCTTATTGTGTTTTATAGCGATTACGCGCAAACCGCCTATCGGCCCGAGTGGATTCGCATTTACATGCATGCTGGTCTGGCAGGCATGGGCCTAAACCGTAATTACTTGCAAATCGTCAGGCGCCGCCTGCTTCATGTGATGTGTCGCGAATTGAGAGCGGGCTTGTTCGGGGATCACCCCGCGTTGCGTGGCTTAGCTGTTACAGGGCGCGAACTCGAAATGATCTGGAATTTGCATGGCAGCATGTTTTATTGGGCCGTGCGAAAGAACATTTTTTCAAGTGCTGAAACGAGTGACTTCGACTTAAGAGCCGCTGATGCGGTGGACCTCTTTCTAGCCGGTGCGCTTGCGCTTTACCCCAAGCTTTTTAAGGCTTTGCAAGACCAAAAAAGCCCCCGTGGGCAAACACCAGTGGTTCGTAGTCGCTGGTCTCAAAAAACAGAACGCGCGCGACAATAATGCAATGATCGCCTGCACGGTGCGTGCTTTCTGTCATGCAGTCAAATCGCGCGCTACAACCTGCAAGACAAGGCACTGATTCGAAAGCGAGTCCTTCATGGCGTGGCGCTAGATCTTCGGTCACAGGTCGTTGATCGTAGAGTTTTTCCAGGCCAGCGAACTTATCGCTGCCAGACTTCGCAAAACGTTTGGCCAAATCTTCTTGCGTGCGTGCGAGTACATGAATACGATGAGCCTGACCGTCGGCAAAGGCATCGAGGTGTTGTGATTGATTCGAAAGCGACCAAAGGACAAGCGGCGGGCTGAGAGAAACTGAGTTAAAGCTGCTGACGGTCAGGCCAACAGGCAGGTTCCGGGCGCTTGATTGCCCGGTGACCACGGTCACGCCCGTTGGGAATTGAGCTAAAGCGTGGCGAAAAGCGCTGTGATCGGGTCCGCTCATGCGATATCGCCAACCATGTGTTCGAGTACTGCCATGACTGAAGCGGTATCTTGGTCTCCGAGTCCTAAGGCCTGGGCTGCATGATAAATCGGTGCACTCGCTGCAAATAAGGTGGCTGGAGTTAGCGTATCAGCGAGCGCATCGCTGATGATGCTCATGTCCTTTTGCCAAATCGAAACCTTCATCGTCGCGTCTTTCCAGTTGCGCGAAGCCATCATCGGTCCGCGAACCTGAAGCATGCGCGATGAACCCGCGCCATCGCCAACAACCCTCACGACCTCTGCAGGATTAAGTCCTAAGCGTTTGCCGAGCAGGATCGCCTCAGCGGCTGCAACGTTGTGAATCGCAACGAGCAGGTTGGCGACCAACTTCATACGCATACCGTTGCCGAATCGTCCAAGGTCAACCTGAGCTCGAGAAAAGCCTGCAAACACCGGCATCATGCGGCGGATGGCCTTTTTGGGCCCGCTTGCGTAAACAACGACATCACCAAGGCGTGCTTGCGCTCCGGTCCCGGATAAAGGGCAATCAAGAAGCGTAATACCGGCAGTTGCAAGCCGTCGTTGTTGGCGCTGTTTGATGCTGATCGGCAAGGTGCTGGTTTCGGCAAGCACAATCGGTGACGGGTGTGCTGCTTTGGGTGTTGAGCGGGTCAGATGCTCGATGAGTGCATCGCAGGTTGCTTCAAAGGCATCGCTCGATGGCAGTGAGCTCAAAAGCTGCTGGCTGTGGCTTAGCAACAATTCGACGCTTGAGACGACTTGGGCACCCGACCGACGCGCTCTTGTTCTTGCTTTAGGGTCGGGATCGAAGCCAAACACCGAAAAGCCCTTACTGATCAATTGATCAGTAAGAGCCGAGCCCATAATGCCTAAGCCGATGATTCCAACAGCCGCCTGATTCGCGTGGTCCATACCTGGTCTTCGTTGATCCGTTGATCAATTAACCCTAGTATAGGGATTATTCAATTTCTCAAGAATCTTAAGCATGAAAAGTCAAGTATCCTGGCTTCAACGGCCCGACGGCAGCAAAATCGCATGGCGTATGCGGGGTAATCCAAAAGCTGCGCCGATTATCTTCTCTAATTCACTTGGCTCTGATGCATCGATGTGGGATCAGGTGGCTGATGCACTCGCTGAAGACTTTCGACTTATTTTTTATGACACGAGAGGCCATGGCCTAAGCGAGGCAGCGAGTCCCCGTGCCACTCTTAGCGATCTTTGCGATGACTTGCTTGCGGTCTTGGATGCGGCTGCATATCCGCGGGCGCATGTTGTTGGGCTTTCTCTAGGGGGTATGACCGGGCTCTACGCAGCCCTCAATGCCACTGATCGCATCGATCGATTAATGGCTTGTAATTGTCGTGCTCGGGTTGACGATGCCGGTATGAAGGCTTGGGACGACCGCATTGCAGCGCTTCGAGAAGGCGGTGTGAAATCATTGGTAAAACCAACGCTCGATCGTTGGTTTACGCCAGCTTTTCAACAGGCCAATCCATTGGTCATGGAAAGCGTGGCAAGCATGGTCGCAAGAAGTTCTGACCAAGGCTATGAGGCCTGTGTTCGAGCGATTCAAACCCTAGCCTTGCACGAGGACTTGCAGCGTTTGAGAGTGCCCGTGCTGTACCTTGCAGGTGCTCAGGATCTCGCTGCGCCGCCCGAAGAAATGAAGGCGATGGCACAGCGCACCCCTCATGCCCAATTTGAGGTACTTGATCCCTGTGGGCATATCGCATCGATCGAACGTGCGCATGACTTCATTCGCATCGCAAGGGCGTTTTTGCAATGAAGCTTGGCATGTTCATGATGCCTTTGCATCCGCCAAATCGTAAGGCGTATGAAACGTTGCAAGAAGACCGCGAGGCAATCATCCTCGCCGATCGCTTAGGTTACTCAGAGGCCTATGTCGGCGAGCATGTGACCGACCTGGCCGAGAACATCACCTCTTGCCTGATGTTCTTATGCAGCCTCGCTTTCAATACCCATCAGATTCGCCTCGGAAGCGGTACCATCAATATGCCCAATTCGCATCCTGCCGCTATCGCCGCGCAGGTTTCAATGATCGATCATTTGCTGCAAGGTCGATTCATCATGGGTATCAGCCCGGGCGGATTGATGTCTGACGCTGAAGTTTTCGGTAACTTCGGGAAAAATCGTCTCGATATGTTTGTTGAATCGATTGATATGGTGCTTAAGATTTGGAGCGGTGACGCACCCTACGATCTCGAAGGTAACTTTTTTAAAGTTAGCACGGCAAGAACCATGATCCCGGAGATTGGCCAGGGAACAATCCTTAAGCCTTTCCAGCAACCGCACCCACCTATTGTTGTTACAGCTGTTGCACCTTTTTCCAAAGGAGTTGCGTCGGCTGCTGCGCGAGGCTGGGATCCGATCTCGGCCAACTTCTTGTTGCCGCAGTGGGTGAAGTCACACTGGCCAAGCTATGTAGAGGGTTGTACTAAAGCTCAGCGACCACCTGACCCTGCTCAGTGGCGGGTAGCCAAAAGTATTTTTGTAACTGACGATGACGATGCGCTGGCAAAGCGCTATGCACATACGTCAGAAGGTCCTTATCATTTTTATTTCAAACAGCTGATCAGGAAGCTGGTTGGCTTCGGTGGGAGGGCCAATCTTTTTAAAGCGGATGAATCGATCGCCGACGATCAAATTACACCAGATCGCGTTAGCTCACAGCTTGTCATTGCCGGTTCGGTCAATAAGGTGGTCGACGAAATCCTGGCTTTCCGCGAACAGGTCGGTGATTTCGGCACCCTGTTATATGCAGGTCATGACTGGCTCGACCCTAAGCTTGCCAAGCGTTCGATGACGTTAATGGCTGAAAAGGTGATGCCCGCGGTCAACGCAGCGATTGGGGCAACGTAATAACAGCTTAAGGGCTCGCGATTTGCGCTTCAAAACAAGTTGCAATTTCTGCACCAGTACAAATGTGTACTTCGGGCTTCGCGATGACCGCATCGAGTAAGCGCTCAAGTTGAGCGATACGATGTGGCACGCCCATAATATAGGGGTGTATGCTGACCGACATCACCCTTGTTTGTTTTGCACTATCAAGC
This sequence comes from Burkholderiaceae bacterium, assembly GCA_900299025.1. Taxonomy (GTDB): domain Bacteria; phylum Pseudomonadota; class Gammaproteobacteria; order Burkholderiales; family Burkholderiaceae_E; genus UBA3064. The sequence continues at coordinate 1,312 of OMIE01000166.1, read as the reverse complement.
CAAAGCCGATCGAGTTGGGCCTGCCCGCGTCGATAAAACTCCTCGGCACTGTGGGCTTGCAAAACCATCATCGGGATGTCGTTGATTTCAACCGTATAGGGCACTGATAACACGGGCCTTGGCTTGGCGTCGAGCCACACCGGTTGGTCATCGAGTACCCAATCGGCAACATAACGAATACCGGCCTCTGACAGGGCATCAAGCGTGTCATCGGTTTCGGTCAGGCCCGGGCTCTCCCAGCCCAGGGGCGCAGATCCGGTAATCGATCCTATGGCATCGATGGTTTGAGCAATAGCCTGGGCCTGATCATCGACCTTGTGCATCGGTCCTTGCAGATAACCATGGCCCATAAACTCCCAACCTGCTTCATGAGCTGCCCGGGCAATCCGTGGGTAGCTCTTGCAAACAATGCCGTTGATTGCCAGTGTGGGCCTGATGCCGCGCTGACCGAGTGCTTCAAAAAATCGCCAAAATCCGACTCTCATGCCATATTCGTGCCAAGCCCAATTGGGTAAGTCAGGCAAAAGAGGTTGGCCCATGGGCGGTGAGAGCACCGTCCGTGGCATGGCGCGCTCGATCGACCAATGCTCAACATTCACGATGATCCAAACCAACATCCGTGCCCCGTTTGGTGCTTGCCAGTGGGGACGGTCAATGATTGCGCTATAGGGCGCTCGATCAGACAGCAGCTTTGTGGGTTTCATCACTGGCTCGCTTTGTTTTGGCGCTTGGGCTTTGACTTGGGTGTTCGCATATGGAAATCATAATGAATATGATAATAAGATCGATGCATTACGCTGCCATCTGGGCCGGTCTTGTTGCGCTTGAGCTTAAACGGAATGATGAGTGCATCGCGAACGCCAAAGACAGCGTCTGAATCAATATAACGATCACCTGCTTCAAACACATGGGTAATCAGCCGGTCAAAGCCTTTGGCGTCGATCATGAAGTGCACATGTGCGGGCCGCATCGCATGCCGTTTGGATGCCTTGAGCAAAAGCCCAACCGGACCATCGGTTGGGACCGGGTAACAAGTGGGCTTAATGCTCCAGCAGTGAAAGCGACCTGCCTCATCGGTATGGAAAACGCCTCGCAAGCGCATCGCTCCGTCAAGCGCTGGCTTTTGCACATCGTACTCACCACGCGGATCGGCATGCCAGATATCGACCCTCGCACCCGCGATTGGTTGGCCATGACTATCACTTACCGTTCCAGAAATAAAAAGTGGCTTGCCTTCTATCCCAGCGGCAATGTCTGCACCCAAGGGAAATTGCGGCGTACTTTCCCTGTGAAATGGGCCGAGTACGGTTTG
>OMIE01000165.1 GCA_900299025.1 Burkholderiaceae bacterium | reverse complement strand
TGCAACAACTGCGCCGAACCACACCAGGTCAACCTTTAGCGCGACCAAAATGGGATAAAAAATAGGTAAAAAGACAAGAATAATCGCTGGCCATTCAAACGGCCACCCAAGCAAAAAGATCAAGAAAACAATCAAACCTAGGGTGAGTTCGGGCGGAATGGGCAAGCTCAGAATGGCATCCGAGACCCATCCAGCCGTTCCAAGTCGTGAAAACACGGCACCGAAAATATTTGAGGTGACCGCCAGGAACAAGACCATGCTCGAGGTCATCATCGTTTGCATCAATGCTTGATGAAAGCCTTTCCAAGTAAAGCGTCCATAAGCAATCGATAGAACAAGCGCACCTAGAGCGCCGATCGCCGAGGCTTCGGTCGGTGTTGCTAGACCGATCAGAATCGAACCGAGTGCTGCGGTGATTAAGGCAATCAAGGGCAAAGTGCCAATGATGATTTCTTTCAAAACAAGAGCGAAGGATCCCGTTCGTTCTTCGAGCGGGACCGGTGGGCCTAGCGAGGGATTCAGGTAACTGCGCGCAAGTAAGTAGATGATGTATAGCGAAGCTAGGAGGAATCCGGGGCCAAAAGCCGCAGCGTAAAGACTGGCGACCGAAACCCCAAGCACAGGTCCCATCACAATCAGCATGACTGATGGTGGAATCAGGGTGCCTAATGTCCCACCGGCAGCAATCGCACCGGCAGAGAGCCGATGGTCGTAGCCCGACTTGATCATAATGGGGCCCGCCATGATCCCAAGCACGGTTACTGCAGCACCAACAATCCCGGTGGCCATCGCAAAAATCGTGGAGGTAAGGATGACCACCAAATAAAGCGAACCGCGTACTGGCGCAAGTAATTGTCGTAGCGCCTGGAACAGTCGCTCCATCAGCCCGGCTTGCTCGGTCAGGAATCCCATGAAAATAAACATCGGGATCGCCGCAAGCAATTCTTCCTTCATCATGCCGATAGTTTGAAAGTACGCAAGATCAAAAACATTAGCCCCCAAGCCCAGATAGCCGAAGACCAGCGCCAGAAACAAAATCGTGAAAGAAATCGGAAATCCTGCAAAGATCACGGTGACCATTAAGACAAGCATCACCAAACCCATGAATTGCTGCTTGTCCATATTAGATCTCCACCTTTTCGCGGTGATCTAGCTCTTCCCCCGTTCGCGCCAAGTACCAAGCCTTTATCAGTTCTGAGACTCCCTGGATCATCAGGAGCAGAAATGAGACCGGTACAGCGAGTTTCATAGGCCAGAGCAAGGGTCGCCACACTGTTTGTTCCGAGCGTTCAGAGATTGAGAACGCATGAGTAAATTCCTCCATGCCTACCCAAAACAAAAGGGCAAGCGCCGGGAAAAACAGTGCCACGTAGGCGACAGTATCAATCCATCCCTTCGTTTTGTTACTAAAATTATCCCAAAGAAAGTCGGTGCGAATGTGAGCCCCACGACGCAAGGTGTATGCGGCACCCAGCATAAAAAACGTACCGTAGAGCATGTAAGTCAAGTCGTAGGACCACTCCGTCGGTTGATGGAAAAAATATCGAGAAACAACCTCCCAAACCACTCCGCCAACAAGAGGCACCATGAGCCAAGCAAACATGTTGCCGCTGATTTCAGTGATGTGATCGATGTTTCGAAGTAATCGCTTGGTACCTTCTGACACATCCGAAGGCGAGTTGGCGCTGGCGTCTAAGCTCATAATTCTCAGTTGAAGGAGGAGTTGACGAAATAGTGACGAACGCGCTGCAGTGTGCCACAGGGCCGCATGACTGCGATTTTCAATTGAGCGTTATTAAGGGGTTCCGAAAAGTTTCTCGTGGTTACCACAACGCCAAGCGAAACAAATTGAAAGTGAAGTGAACGAACTGGTGCACAATCGCGAGTTTTGCACCACGATGCCCTTTTGATTAAGCGGGAGCGCACCATGTCCACGCATGCTAATTCACAACGTTTTTCACCAAGCAAACAAATCAGGTCTTTCCATCCACCCAAGCGTATTTTGATGGGCCCAGGGCCTTCAGAAATTCATCCCAGGGTACTTGCAGCATCGTCTGCGCCGTCGATGGGTTATCTTGACCCTGTGTTTGTGGGCATGATGGATGAGATCAAGCAGTTAATCCGCTACGCATACCAAACCAATAATCAGCTCACCTTTCCTTTGTCAGGGCCTGGTTCGGTTGGGGATGGAGTCAAGCTTTGTCAACATGGTTGAGCCCGGCGATGATGTCATCGTGATGCGTAACGGCGTTTTCGGCGGTCGCATGGTTGAAAACGTTCAGCGCTCGGGTGGGCGGGCAATCGTGATTGATGATGAATGGGGCGCGCCCTGCGATCCCCATAAGCTTCGCGAGACCTTGCAGCGACATCCATCGGTTCGAACCGTTGGTTTTGTACACGCCGAAACCTCAACCGGTGCTGAATCCGATGCGAAAACCTTAACAAGCATTGCCCATGAATTCGGTGCTCTTGTGATTTGCGATGCGGTTACATCGCTTGCAGGTGTGCCGCTATTGGTCGACGATTGGGCAATCGATGCTGTTTACTCAGGCTCACAAAAATGCCTCTCCTGTGTGCCAGGATTGTCGCCCGTTTCTTATAGCGATGCCGTGATTGATCGGGTTAAAGCGCGAAAAGATAAGGCGCAGGTGCAAAGCTGGTTCATGGATTTAAATCTTGTGCTCGATTACTGGGGTGAAACCGCAAGAACGTATCACCACACTGCGCCGATTAACAGCCTGTTTGCGCTACACGAGTCGCTTGTCATGCTTCAGGAAGAGGGCCTTGAGCAAGCTTGGTCAAGGCACCGTTTGCATCATGAAGCCTTTAAAGCAGGTATCGAAGCCATGGGCCTCGAGTTCCTCGTCAATCCAGCAAATCGTTTGCCACAAATGAACGCTGTCAAGGTGCCTGCAAGTTTTGCACCGGGTGTCGAGGCGCAGCTACGAAAGCGCCTTCTTGCTGATTACAGTATGGAGATTGGCGCAGGACTCGGACCTCTTGCCGGCAAAATATGGCGCTTTGGTCTGATGGGTCAGTCATGCAGTCGCGCCAATGTGATGTCATGTCTTGGAGCGCTCACTTGTGAATTGCCCGAGTTCGGCGTCCAAGTGAAAATGGGCGACGCCGAGCAGGCTGCCTTAGATGTTTATAACCGGGCTGCGCATCAACACGCATAACATACGCTAGAATTATGATTGAAATTAGAACAGGAAGGCCTGCGACCCTTGCCCGCCGAGGCATGGTCACATCACCTCACAGTCTCGCTTCAGCGGCAGGCGTTGATGTATTAAGGGCCGGTGGCTCGGTGGTTGATGCAGCGATTGCGACAAGTGCCGTGCTTGGCGTTATTTATCCCCACATGACAGGTCTTGGTGGTGATGCGTTTTGGCTGATTAACGATGCCAAACAGAACAAGGTGCGATTTCTTGATGGTGGTGGTCGGGCGTCTCGGCATGCCGACTTGATGGCGCTAAAGCGTCAGGGATTGAGCGAGATTCCGTTTCGTGGTGTGCTGCCTGCAACACTGACGACACCGGGTGCGGTATCGAGCTGGGATGAGGCCCATAAGGCTTATGGACGCCTTCCCTTAAAGCGCGTTTTGGCAAGTGCCATCGACTATGCCAGGGAGGGCTTTGTCATCACGCCGCGGGTTGCCGGCTGGCTTGCCTCTTGTCAGGCTGATCTCATGCCTCATGCCTACAGCAGGCGCTTGTTTTTGCCCGATGGTCCGCTTAAGGCTGGGTCGGTTCTAGTCAATGCGGGCCTTGCGAGAACGCTGGAGGCGATTGCCGCAGACGGTGCGAGCGGCTTTTATCGCGGTGAGACTGGCAGGATGCTTGCGGCATTTTCAGCTGGCCATGGCGGGGTTTTCGATGCTGAGGACTTGGCCGCACAGCATGCTTTTTGGGCTGATCCGATTCGTGGGACTTATCGCGACTTAACGCTTTATGAGACGCCTGCCCCCACGCAAGGCTTTACAGTCATTCAAATGCTTCAAATGTTGGAAAGTTATGATTTAAGAAGCAGTGGCTACCTCAGTCCAGAGCATGTTCATTTGCTCGTTCAGGCCAAGCAAATTGCCTACCACGATCGTGATCGTTTTTTGGCGGATCCACGTTTTGTCGATGTCCCCATGCAGCGATTGATTGATCCAAGCTATGCGACTCAACGACGCGGCCTGATCGATCCAAACCATGCTTTACCTTGGGATAGGGTACCCTCTTACGGCAGCCTTACGGGCGATACCATTTACCTTGCTGTGGCAGACGCAGAGGGTAATGCCGTTTCATTGATACAAAGTTTATATGGTGCTTTTGGTTCGGCGGTCGTGGCCGGTGAAACAGGCGTGGTTTTGCAAAACCGTAGTGCTTATTTCTCGCTTGATCCAGACCATCCCAACCGGCTCGAGGCTGGCAAGACACCGATGCACACGCTCATTGCTTCGATGGGTTTTCGCGATGAGCGACTATGGAGCGTCTTGGGATGTATGGGCGCCGATGGCCAGCCCCAAATACAACTTCAAGCTTATGTGGCGATGCTTGACTATGACTGCGATATCCAACAGGCACTTGAGACCCCAAGGTGGTTATCTGGCCGGTTTGCTCTAGGTGAATCAAGAGACACTTTACATATCGAAAGTCGTTTTCCAAAGGAAACGATCGACGCATTGGAGGCGAGAGGCCATCTATTGAATCGCTGGGGCGCATGGAACGAGTTGGCAGGTCATGCGCATGGCATTGTTATTGATCCTGTTACTAAAGTCTTGGCAGGTGGCTCAGATCCCCGAAGCGATGGTGCAGCAATCGGTTGGTAAAAGAGCTTTGCAGCGCCGGGATGTCTTAAGGGCTTGCGCAGCGAGCAGCCTTAGCCTCCTGGCTCAGCGCGTTGTCGCGCAGGCGCTACCTGCCTTGGATCAGGACCAAGACGTTCCTTATGTTGTAACACCTCAGGTTGTGGTCGATGCGATGCTCGAGATGGCTCAGCTTAAACCTGGGGACCGCTTAATCGATCTGGGCTGTGGCGATGGTCGAATCGTACGTACGGCGGCGCGTCGCTACAGGGTGTTGGGATTGGGCGTGGATTTGGACCCAAGTCTTGTGCGCCGGGCTCAGCAGCTCGCACATGATGAAGGCCTACAAGCCTATTGTCGCTTTGAAGTTCGTGATCTCTTTGATACGGATCTCAACCATGCTGAGGTCATAACGCTTTATTTGCTTCCGGCGGTTAATCTTGCCCTGCGCCCCCGCTTAAAGGCCTTAAAGCCAGGCACAAGGATTTTGTCCCACGATTGGGATATGGGCGATTGGCTGCCTCAGGAAACGCGCATGGTGCAGGCACCGGATAAACCGGTTGGTTTCGAAAAGCGAAGCAACGTTTTGAAATGGATCATCAGCTGACTTTGCTGATATTGCTCGGTATGCCGTCTGGTTTGAGGTAGTCTTCGACTTAGCGTTCACACGGGATATTTAGGTGTGTGGACCTAATTTATGAGGAGACCCAATCATGGCTATCAATGGCCTTTCATTGCCCGGATTCACACGCCGTAAACTTTTCAATGCCTTGGCGACGGTCGGACTACTCGCCGCGTCGCCTTCATTATTGGCGCAAAACCTTAAGCTCCCCGCAACCATTACCGTGACGGCTTACGACACCGGTTCGTCAGGATTTAACATGGGGGTTGCCATCGGAAAAATGTTAAAGGATAAGCAAGGCAGTGATGTGCGTGTCTTGCCTGCAGGAAATGACGTGGCTCGCCTTGCGCCGCTAAAGGCCAACCGGGCCCAAGCCTCGTTCATGGGCGTTGGCGTTTACTTTGCTCAAGAAGGTGTTCTAGAATTTGCGAGTCGCGAATGGGGTCCTCAGCCACTGCGATTAATGTTATCTTCTATTTCTTGTAACGCTGTATCTTTAGCCGTTGCCAAAGATGCAGGCGTGAAAGAAGTGAAAGATTTGCGTGGTAAACGCGTCGGCGTTGTTGTTGGTTCGCCTGCTCTGAATCAAAATGCATTTGCTGTATTGGCCTTTGGAAATCTCACGCCGAAAGATGTAAAACTTGTCGAATTCTCAAGCTATGGAGCGATGTGGAAGGGGATCATCAATAATGAGGTGGACGCTGCTATCGCCTCAACGGTTTCAGGGCAGGCGAAAGAGGCAGAAGCATCTCCAAGGGGCCTAATGTATCCGCAGACACCTGCATCAGATAAAGAAGCTTGGGCACGTGTGAGAAAGGTTAGTCCATACTATGGTCCTCACACGACCACTTGTGGTCCGGGTATGAGCCCCCAGAACCCTTCGGTACTGCCAAGTTACCCATACCCGATTTTGATGGCCTACGCTTCGCAACCGGCTGATGTCGTGTACGGCATTACCAAGTCGATGATTGTCAATTATGATGTTTATAAGGATACAACGCCGGGCATTGACGGCTTCGAGTTAAAACGCCAAGACCTCACTTGGGCTTTGCCCTATCACGATGGTGCTGTCAAAGCGATTAAGGAGTCAGGTGCTTGGACCGCTGAGGCTGAGGCTCATCAGCAAGCCGTTGTGAAGCGCCAGCAAGTCTTGCAAGCAACCTGGAATGACTTCATGAAGACTAATCCTCCGGAGGATAAAGAGGCGTTTCGCAAAGCCTGGATGAGCGCTCGCGCGGCAGGCCTGCGAAAGGCTAACTTGGATGTGATCTTCGAATGACGGGCGCCTCAGGTCCGGTCGCCGAAAAGACCGACCAGGTCCTGATTCAAGATCCGCACGGGGCACCCGCTGAGTCCGAGGTTATTCGGACCCGGCGGTTATCCGGATTTTGGCGCTACGCTTTACTGGTGGCCTCTGCCGCGACCATTTTTCTATGCTTGAATCAGCAATTTGTTTTACGTTTTTTCGTTGGTTTTACTCCGCTTAACACCGAGTACTACTACGGCCTGGTCTTATTGATGATGCCCTTTGTGTTCATCGTATTCCCAGGACATGAAAAGGCGGCACTTGATCGCGTGGCATGGTACGACCAATTACTCTTTGGGCTGACCGTGGCGGTTTCAGCGATGCTCATGTTGAGTGTTCGAAGCGCTGCAGAGCTGGGGTGGGAGTTTACGGGTGCTCCTGAACCCGTAGTCATCGCGGGCTACCTGATGTGGGCCATATTGATGGAAGGCCTTCGGCGGACAGGTGGTTGGGGACTGGTTCTAAGCATTTTTCCCTTCACCCTTTACCCATTGTTTGCCGATTCAGCCTGGTTGGGCCCGCTCAAAGGTACGGAGTCATCGGCAGCACAGGCTTCTGCTTACCACATGCTCTCAAGCGAGAGTTTGCTTGGAATCCCCTTGCAGGCATTTGCTGAGACAGTCATTGGTTTTCTCGTCTTCGGCACAGCCTTGATGATGACGGGAGCAGGTAAGTTCTTTATCAATTTGGCTTTTGCCGCATGCGGCACTTTTCGGGGTGGTGCAGCGAAGGTTTGCATATTTGCAAGCGGACTATTAGGGATGATGTCGGGAAGTATTATCAGTAACGTTCTCACAGCTGGAACTATGACAATCCCAGCCATGAAACGTACTGGATTTTCCCCAACCTATGCTGGAGCCATTGAAGCTTGTGCATCCACCGGAGCGGTGATTGCTCCCCCTGTGATGGGAGCTACTGCATTTGTGATGGCCCAATTTTTGGGCGTTAGTTATGGCATGGTCGCTTTAGCAGCGATCATTCCTGCAGCGCTTTATTACTTCGGCTTGTTTATGCAAGTCGATGCTTATGCGGCACGCCATGGCTTAAAGGGCCTCGCTCGCGAGGACATTCCTAGCCTTAAGCAAACATTGAGAGAAGGTTGGTATTACGCCTTTGCCGTGGCTTTGTTGATTTTTATGCTGCTTGTGATGAAGCGCGAAAGCCACGCGCCTTTTTACGCCACAGCACTACTCTTACTTCTTAATCAGCTTTTCAACAAGGAAAAGTGGGGCTGGTCTTCGGTACTGAAATTTTTAGAAGTCAACGGCAAAACCTTTGTCGAACTCATTGGAATCCTGGCTGGTTGCGGCTTATTGATAGGCGCTTTTTCGCTGACGGGAGTGATCTCAAGTTTGGCGAATGATTTATTGACTATTGCCGGAGATAACGTCTTTTTGTTGCTTGGCATGACCGCGCTAACGTCATTGGTACTCGGTCTTGGACTGACCACGACAGCCTGCTATATTTTTCTAGCAATTTTGGTTGGCCCCGCACTCGAAAAAGCAGGCTTGAATAAGGTTGCAGTCCATATGTTCGTGTTTTACTGGGGCATGCTGTCATCGATTACACCGCCAGTTGCTATCGCCAGCTTTGCTGCCGCCGGTATTGCTGGCGCGCCACCGATGAAGACAGGTTGGGCCTCCATGACGGTGGGAAGCATTATTTATTTCCTACCGTTCTTTTTTGTGTTGAATCCAGCCTTCGTCCTGCAAGGCGATTTGCATGAATCGCTGATCTTGGTTCTTACTGCAATCTTCGGGATTGTTTTTATTTGTGCTGGGTTACAAGGTTATCTCTTTGGTTTAGGCGACATGCGTGCTTGCGGCAATATGGAGTGGCCGCTTCGTGTAGCTCTTTGCCTCGGAGGCTTTGTATTAGCTGCGCCGGGAGGTGGTGTGCTGGCAGTCAGTAATCTTCACATGATTATGTTTTCACTCCTCATCCTCGGACCGGCGATAGGACTGACTTGGATGACTTCCAAAGGGGCCAGGCAGTAAATGTCAGCTACAGGCTTGATTGAAGTGCTTCGCGCGGACGTTCGCGAATCCGAGCATGCTGGCTCGATCGCCGTCGTTGATTCGAATGGCCGTGTGATCGCCTATTGCGGGGATATCAAGCGTGAAATTTTTACACGCTCTTCCCTCAAGCCCTTTCAAGCGGCGCCCTTTGTGGCAATGGGTGGGCTTGAGCGACGCGGATGGGGTTTGCCACAGCTTGCTTTGATGTGTGCAAGTCATTCGGGCGAAGAGAAACATGTGGCGCTTGCTCGATCGATGCTTGCCGATTGCGGTCTCGAACACAGGCATTTGCTTTGTGGCTGTCAGGTGCCGATTGCCTACACGCAATCGGGGCGCTTGCCTAAGGCTGATGCGGTTTTTTGCGAGCTCCACAATAATTGCTCAGGAAAACATAGCGGATTTCTTGCTGCCTGTTTGCATCAGGGGGAGTCCATCGATGATTATGTGGCGATGGGGCATCCGCTTCAGCGTAGGATTAGAGACTCGCTTGCGAAAGCATTGGGCCGTGATCATGCTTTTAGGCTTGGCGTTGACGGCTGTGCAGCGCCCAATCTCGCGATGCCGCTGCCAGCGTTAGCGCAATTGTTTGCAGTCATGGCCGCTGAGCAATCGCCCGAATCATTTGCAAAGGTCTATGGCGATGCACCGCAGCGCTGTTTTGCAGCCATGACCCAGTTTCCAGAGCTTGTTTCTGGCACAGATCGAAGTGATCTTGCCTTGATGAATATCGGCGCAGGTGACTGGGTATGTAAGGCTGGTGCCGAAGCTGTTCAAGCAATTGGCGTAAGAAGTCGTGGTCTAGGCATTGCTATTAAAATCGCCGATGGAAACGCACGAGCCATGACTTGGATCGTTGTCGAAATTTTTCGCCAGCTTGGGATCGGTGACAACGAGCAAAAGAACCAATTGCAAGTGCTGGTTGATCGTCCGATTCGGAATGTAAGGGGTGACGCTGTTGGCAGCTATCGCCCCGTGTTCAAGCTCAATATGCTGACCGGCGAATGACTTCGGGTCCGATTCGAATGACTTTGAGTCCGATCATTTAGACGATCCTTCGCTAAACGATCGCTCAGGCCGCAAAGGATTAGTCAGTCTGGCGTCTTGTGCCGCGCTCGGTGGCTGGAAGTGACTCGCAGCCATTTGGGAGTGCCAAGCAACCCTTGATCGATTCTATATTTTTGGCAGCGATATTTTTCATGGCCTTTGCTCCGGGATCATCGCGATCTGAAGCCATAATTTTTTCGTACAAACTCAAAGCCTCACGCTCATTTTTATCAGTACCGCTGCCTGTTTTAAGCATGAAGGCAAGGTTATTCATGGCGCCCAAATGACCCTTCGCCACAGCGAGGCGATACAAGCGAACCGCCTCTTTAGGGTTAGCAGGAACTCCTCTGCCGTTGGCGTAAATAGCACCCAAATTGAACTGGGCATTGGCATCGCCCTTGTCAGCGAGTGGCTTGAGGGTATCGATGGCGCGCTTGAACTCCATGGTGTTCATCGCGGCAGTGGCACCCTTCATTGCATCAGCATTTTCAATTTTTGGTTCCGATTTCGGCTGAGCCATGCTGGCGCTTGTCACAAATACCAGGCTCATGGCGCTCAACTTGGCAACCAAGCGCATTTTTCTGTACGAAGGATCTTCCAAGGGTGTTAAGTCGGGGCAGTGTTTCATAGCAAAGAATCGGAAATTAGGTTGGCCACACAGGTCTAAGATAGCAGATGACCGACTTTTACAGGGGATTTTGATGGACTTAAGCCGATTTGCTCGCCGCCCATATACGCAAGGACCTTCGCCGATTGAAGCCATGCCGCGTTTTAGCGCTGCGCTGGGTGGGCCTGAGTTCTGGGTTAAGCGCGATGACATGTTGGGGCTAGCACCTGGTGGCAACAAGACCCGCAAGCTTGAGTTTTTGGCGGCCGATGCGCTTGCAAAGGGTGCTGATTGTTTGATCACTTGCGGTGCGCCGCAGTCCAATCATTGTCGAATCACCCTCGCTGCTGCGGTCAAAGAGGGCCTTGAGTGTCATGTGGTCATCGAGGAAAGGGTCCCCAATAGCTACCACCCTGAGGCAAGTGGTAACCACTTTCTTTTTCGCCTCATGGGTATCGATTCGATCACTGTCGTGCCCGCTGGCACCGATATGGGTGCAGCGATGGAGTCCTTAGCCTCAGATTTAAAGGCAAAAGGCAAGCGGCCCTATATCATTCCGGGCGGTGGATCCAATGCACTCGGTGGGCTTGGCTATGTTGCCTGCGCCCAGGAGTTACAACAACAATGCTTTGACATGGGTTTGCGCTTTGATCATGTGATCGTCGGGTCGGGAAGTTCGGGGACCCATGGCGGCCTGGTCGCAGGTTTTGTTGGTAATCATATCGATATACCGATTACAGGGGTTGGAGTCAGCCGGGATCCCGAGCAACAAGAGCCCTTGGTTTACAAAGAAGCCTGTGCTGTTGCCTCATTGCTTGGCGGCTTTGAGATTCCTCGTGACAAGGTCAAGTCAATCGGAGGTTATTGGCAACCAAAATACTCGCTGCCTAATCCCATGATGATCGAAGCGGTCAAGCTTATGGCACGAACCGAGGCGATACTGCTCGATCCTGTTTACACCGGTAAGGTCGTTGCTGGGATGATCGGATTGGCGCGATCCTCTTATTTCGGGCCCAAGGACAAGGTCTTGTTTATCCATACTGGCGGTGCGCCATCGCTCTCGGCTTATGAATCAGTTTTATTAGCCTCGGATGGCGAGCCAGGAAAAGTTTCGGCTTAAGAAACCCTGCTTCATTGAAAAAGTTCGAGTTGGCGATCGATATGTTTTTGTTGCAGGCGTAACTGATCTGCAATGCTCATGAGTTTTCGGCCAGGCAGCAGGTGAATGCTTGCGCCTGGCACAAGCGCACCGGTTTGCAAGACCGAGCAGTACCATCCGCAGCGGCCACTTTGGATCATGTGCTTAGACGCTTTGGCATAGCCCATACGCCAGTTGAATTTGACGCAAGGAATTCGTGGTCCTGTGACTTGTAGTAATACGTCGCCGATGCTTAGTCGATCGCCGACTGACACATCGTCTTCAAGTAAGCCTTCAACACTTAGGTTTTCCCCCACAAAGCCATAGGACATCGCCTCGTTCATCCCCAGCAGGCCACGTTGTTCCTGCCAGAATGCCATGTGCTCAACCGGATACATGTAGACCGCTTGATCAAGACCTCCATGCAATCCGACTTCGGCTTGCTCATCGCCTGAAAGCCCTAATCGACCAAGCGCAACGTGCGTTGGAGATTCGATGCTTCCTATAACGCTCTAAATCATCGCACTTTTAAGATGGCGATAAGGCTTTACCTTTCCTGCGCAAATCGCGAGCAATCGCGGCGAAGGCGTGGGTGAGGACTCGCTTTGTCGAGTACCTTGGTCGGGACGCGGTATTGACTCGGGACGTGGATCAGATTCAAGACAGCGATCAGATGCGGGACAGCGATCAGATGCGGGATAAAGATCTGATTTGGAATTGGGATCTGATCCGCGGCTTAGGTCATGCATGGTTTGTCTGGAAGTGGGAATGAGTAAGCATATCGGAGTGCCTTACAAATGGGGACTCATTTGTTCAGGTTCTGCTGCTTCTCTGATGTATAAGTTAAACACGCCTTCAGTCGGGCATGCTTACGGAGTGCAGGAATGTCGATACCAAACATCGTTGTGGTCGGTGGTGGCGCAGGGGGTCTTGAGCTTGTTACAAGGCTTGGCGATAGCTTGGGCCGCAGAGGGCGTGCTTCGGTTACCTTGGTTGAACGTGGCAGAACCCACTTTTGGAAGCCGCACCTGCATGAATTAGCGGCGGGCACGATGGACCTTGATGTGCATGAGCTCGATTATCTCGCGCAATCACATTGGCACGGATTTCGATATCGCATGGGTGAAATGCGAGGTATCGATCGCGAGGCAAAACATATTGTCGTTGCGCCTGTGCACGATGAGCAAGGTGAGATGATCGTACCTCAGCGATCTATTCCTTATGACGTACTTGTGCTTGCAGTGGGCAGCCGTACCAACGATTTCGGCACGCCTGGCGTTGCCGAGCATGCGGTTGCACTTGAGAGCACCGAAGAAGCCGATCGATTTCATCGACGTCTTGTTAATGCTTTTTTGCGCGCCCATGCCCAGCCCGAGGCCTTGGGCCCCGATCAATTACAAGTGGCCATCGTCGGTGCAGGTGCGACAGGCGTTGAGCTTGCCGCCGAGCTTCACAACGCAACCCGGGCACTCGTTTCATTTAGTCTTGATAACATTGATCCAGACAAACATATCCGTATTCATTTAATCGAGGCGTCCGATCGCATCTTGCCCGCCTTGCCCGAGCGCTTATCGGCCAAAGCGATGCGCTTATTGCAAGGCCTTGATGTGGAAGTGCATTTAAGGGCTCGGGTTGCCGAAATCCTGCCGCGAGCGGTCAGGCTTAGCGATGAGCGATTGATTCCTGCTGAGATGGTGGTTTGGGCAGCGGGTGTACAGGCACCTGAGTTTTTGAGCCAATTGGGTCTACAAAGCAATGCGATCAACCAAATTGTCGTTAACGACGGCTTGCAATCGCTCTCAGACCCCTCGATTTTTGCGCTTGGCGATTGCGCAGCTGCCCCTTGGCTAGGTAAACCTGCGGGAAGTCTCGTGCCGCCGCGCGCACAAGCGGCTCATCAACAAGCCAGTTTTCTGGTGCATCAAATCCAGCGCAGGCTTGCGAACCAACCGCTTAAGCCCTGGCACTATCGAGACTTTGGCTCCTTGGTTTCGCTGGGCGAGTATTCGACCGTGGGCAATTTAATGGGTAATTTTGTTGGCGGCAATATGTGGTTAGAAGGGCTATTTGCGCGCTGGATGTACTTGTCGCTTTATAAAATGCGCGAGTTAGCGCTTCATGGTTTCGCCAAAACCGCGCTTACTACCTTGGGAAGGATCATCGCATCAAGAACCGAACCAAGGGTCAAATTGCATTAAGTACTTTTCAAGGATCAATGGCCCTTATGAATCCAAGCAGGCGTTTTGCTTTACAAACAGGTCTTGTGGCTGGAGGACTGCTCTTGCATCGGCAGGCTTTACCGCAGACGACACAGGCTC
This sequence comes from Burkholderiaceae bacterium, assembly GCA_900299025.1. Classification (GTDB taxonomy): domain Bacteria; phylum Pseudomonadota; class Gammaproteobacteria; order Burkholderiales; family Burkholderiaceae_E; genus UBA3064. The sequence goes on along the minus strand of OMIE01000165.1, from coordinate 22,346 downwards.
AATTTAGCCCCTTCTTGGAGGATCAAACTGGCTTACGCGCACTCCCAGTGTATGAGGGTTTAGAGCATCCCTGGGCGCTTTGTTTTCTGCCCGACCGCTCCATACTTTTGACCGAACGACCAGGACGTATGCGTCTTTTGCGTTTTCAAGGTCAAACCGCTCAAATGTCAACATCGATTCAAGGCCTGCCCGCAGTGCACGCGTCGGGTCAAGGTGGGCTGCTCGATGTTATCGCATCACGTGATTTTTCAAGCGATCAAACGATTTTTTTCAGCCTCGCACAGACCACAGACCAGGGCGCAAGAACTGCAATTTTTCGTGCTCAATTGCAAGGCTTGGCACTGAGCCAGGTGCAAATGATTTTTGCGCAAAAGCAGGATCCATCAGGGCGCCACCATTTCGGTTGCAGGCTTGTCATTGGTCCCGATGGTTTTTTGTATGCCTCGCTTGGGGAGCGCTTTTCGCAGGCTAAGCTTGCCCAAAGCCTTGACAACCATTTTGGCAAAGTGATCCGAATTGGCTTGGATGGCAGTGTTCCCAAAGATAATCCTTTTCTTGGTCGAGCCGATGCACTTGCAGAAATCTATAGCTATGGGCATCGAAACCCTCAAGGTTTGGCTTTGCATCCCCAGCAACAAAGTCTTTGGATGCATGAGCATGGACCCCAGGGTGGCGACGAACTCAACATCATTCGTCCCGGTCGCAACTATGGCTGGCCTGTGATTACTTATGGCCGCGAGTATGTTACTAATTTTAGGATCGGTGAAGGAACTGCGCGCGCTGATGTCCAGGCGCCAGTGCATTACTGGATTCCCTCCATTGCGCCTTCGGGTCTTTGCTTCGTCCACCGAAGTCCGCTGGAGAGCTTGCGCAGTGGCATGCTAATTGGCTCACTCAAGGAGCGGTGCCTGGCGTTTTTACGCTTACAAGGTGATCGGGTTGTCGGCGAGCAACGCTTGCTCACCCATTTAAACGCGCGTGTACGTGATGTCAGGGAAAGTCCAAGCGGAGAAATCTATATGCTTACCGATGAAAGTCGGGGCGCTGTCTTACGTTTGACGGTGTGAATCAACATATCCAAGCAATGCATAACGTATCGCTTCGCTTCAGCCAGGTCGATGTATTCGCCGAATCGAATTTTCGAGGCAATCCACTTGCGGTTGTTCATGATGCTGATGAGCTAACGAGCGCGCATATGCAGCAGATCGCATCATGGACCAATTTGTCCGAGACCGCATTTCTTATGCGCTCTGGCGATGCAACGGCTGATTATAAGGTTCGAATTTTTACACCGACCACCGAACTGCCATTTGCCGGCCATCCGACCCTTGGTGCATGTGCTGCCTGGCTTGCAGCGGGTGGCGTGGCGAAGCACCAGGGATTTGTTGTGCAGGACTGTGCTAAGGGTCTTGTGAGGCTTAAGCGCGAACGCGCATCGCGTTCTATCAGTCAGCCTGCTTTGCGTTTTGAACTTGCCTTTGAAGCGCCCCCGTTAAGCATTGAGCCTATTGAGCCAGAGAAAAAACTTGCCTTTTGCGAAGCACTTGGTGTGGATGAGTGTGATTTAATTGACATGGCAAGACTTGATAACGGTCCAATTTGGTATGCGTTTTGGATCAAATCTCATGAAATGCTCATGAGCTTGGAGCCTGATCATGCCAAACTTGCGCGCCTCGGAAAAATTGGTATTGCATCATTGTTTACAACACAGCTAAAAAGCTCAAAACCAGCGATCAACGAGGCCGATCGGCATGCGATCCCTCAAATTGCGGTTCGTGCGTTCGCTGCCGCTTTGGGGGTCAACGAAGATCCGGTGACCGGCAGTCTAAACGCAGCACTTGCTCAATGGCTCATACCAAAAGCTTATTTGCCGAGGCATTATCAGGCGCGCCAGGGTCAACGGCTAGGACGCGATGGCTTAGTCGATCTGAGGCTTGATGATGCTGATCGGCTTTGGGTGGGCGGTTGCAGCACGATTATCATTCAAGGCAGCATTCAAATTGATGCGATGCTGTGAATGAAGCGATCCTATGAAAAAAGCTAAACTTTTTGCGATTGCTTTTGCCTTGTTCAATGGGATGGTTGCCGTTGTGGCATCAGCGCTTGCATCGCACGCGCTTGGTCATCAGAGCCAAGCCTATCAGGTGGCATTCGATATGGCTGCTCGCATGCATTTGATTCATAGTCTTCTCATGCTTGTGATTGCACGATGGTGGCTCGCTCAGCCATGCGCTTCGCTTGGGCTTTCATCGCTTTTCTTGGGGCTTGGGATCCTTTGTTTTTCATTCAGTATTTATAGCAAATTGCTGATCGCCGATTCCTTTCTTTCGCGCTTGACTCCTTTGGGAGGCTTGTTTTTTATGGCGGGCTGGCTAAGCCCACTGTTATGCCTTATTGACCTGTGGCGTCACGCTCGCAGCAGCGCTTCACCGTCTTAGCGATTGGCTTAGGCACGAGCCTGCCGGCGGCCGATACGGCTGTCAATGTTGCTCTCCCTGCAATTGCCCACGCGCTCTTAAGTGAGGTCTCAGCGATTCGCTGGATTGTTATCGTTTATGTGTCAACCTATGCTTGTCTGATGATGATGCTTGGCGCCTGGGGCGATCGACAGGGTTACTTGCGGGTATTTCGGTTTGGCTTGTGGACAGGTGTTTTGGCTTATGCTTTTTGTTCGGCGGCCTCAAGCTATAGCGAGTTACTTATCGGCCGAGGGCTTCAGGGTCTTTCCTCGGCTTTGTTGCTCAGTGTGGGGCCGGCATTGATGGTGCAGTTGTGGGGTAGCGATCAGCAGGAACGGGCAGTCGCAAGCTATGGCGCACTAAGCTCAGTGGCGGCAGCACTAGGACCATTGATTGGCGGGGTGATGATCTATTACCTTGGTTGGGCAGGCGTATTCTGGTTTCGTCTGCCCGCTGCGCTTATGGCTATGCTCTGTCTGTCAATCGCTGCTTATTTGGCTCGACACGACGTCAAACAAGCGCTCAGGACTGAATCCTCACCTGGGTTTGCTGCGTTTGGAAGTTCGATGCGTGATCAGTGTCGCGCGCCCTTACTTAAAGCGCACGCACTTCATGCATGGGCGCAAAGCTGTGGCTTCACAAGTATGTTATTGATTCCATTTTTCATGATGAACATCATGCAGCTTACTTCGAGCATGGTTGGCATGGTGTTGTTTGCCTGGCCAGCAGGCATGGCGCTTGGCAATAGTCTTGGCCCTCGAATCATCCGATTAAATGGCTCGCAGCATAGCTCTCGCCTTGGACTGGCAGTTCTGGCGCTCGGCGGCCTTGCGATGGCCATGCTTTGTATGCAATCCGAAGCTGAGCACAGGCTTGATCGCTCGATGATGACTGCCTGTCTGGCGATTGCTCTATTACTCCAAGGCATAGGCCTTGGGCTCTTTCAGATGGTATACACCGATTGGGTGCTGGGACAGTCTGCTGTTCATGAACGAGGGGTTGCTGGCGCAGCCAGCCTAACAAGCCGTACCTTGGGTGTGGTGATGACCGCCTTTTTTTGGCCAGACCTCATCGAACTCATACGAGAGCCTTTTGGCTGGAGCTGGTCATCGGCGCTTGGCCTGATCTATTTACTGGGGGCTTTGAGCTTAATGGGCTTGCTTTCGCAAATTCCACGTCAATCGCTTAGGATGTAGCGCCGGAGGAAAACGCATGATTGATTCACAGCTTGTCAAACAATACCAAGAAGACGGTGCAATTTGCTTGCGCCAGGTTATCGAGCCGACATGGCTAGAGGCGATCGCCGCGGCTATCGATGAGGATATGCAAAACCCTGGGCCGCTCGCCCGGGTAAACACCCCTCAAGGTGCGCCTGGGCTATTTTTTGTCGATTTTCAACTGTGGCAACGCCATGATGCCTGTAGAGGCTTTGTATTTAACTCGCCAATGGCATCGATTGCCGCGCAGTTAATGGGTTCGCAACGGGTTTTTTGGTATCACGATCATTTGCTTGTGAAGGAGCCAGGAACTGCTGAGTCCACACCCTGGCATCATGATCAACCTTATTATCCTGTCGATGGCGAGCAACTTGTATCGTTCTGGATTCCGATGGATCCGGTATCGAAAGATACGTGCGTTGAATATATTCGCGGATCCCATCGATGGGGACGTTGGTTTAGTCCTAAATATTTTCGAAAAGATAAAGACTTTGTGGTCCAGGATCCGCGATTTGAGACGATTCCAGATTTTGATGCGCAACGCGATCAGCATGAGTTTTTGAGCTGGGAGCTTCAGCCAGGCGATATGATCGCCTTTCATGCACTTGCAGTACATGGTGCACCGGGTAATCGCTCGAGCAGTCGACGCAGACGCGCCTGGGCGATGCGTTGGCTTGGTGATGACGCTCGATACGCCAGTCGTGTTGGCGCCATCTCGCCGCCGCTCGAAGGTCACGGCCTAACGCCCGGTGATGCTTTCGGTGTAGCGATGTTTCCAGAAATTTCTTTGAAGAGTTCGTAGACTTGTTCCGTTTTTTTGAATCGCTTTTAAACGCCTACCCCGAGCAACATCCCAAACCGCCACCTGCACAATTCGTTCGCTTTCTATGGGAAGTGAGCGACGGTGTACGCGGCTACATGCTCGCGGTCACATTGCTCACGGCAGCCATTGGTGCTTTTGAAGCTATTTTGTTTGCGCTTATTGGTGAGTTGGTTGACTGGCTAGCCAAAGGCCCTTCAGAGAGCTTTTGGCAGGACCATGCCGGTGCGCTTTTAGGGCTAGCTGCCCTGTTGATTGGAAGCATCTCATTGGTCTGTCTTCAAGCCTTATTCAAGTATCAAAGCTTGTATGGCAATTTTCCGATGCGTTTGCGCTGGAATTTTCACCGTCTCATGCTCTCGCAAAGCATGGGCTTTTATCAGGATGAATTCGCAGGCCGTATTGCAACCAAAGTCATGCAAACAGCCTTAGCGGTCCGCGATGTCTTGATCAGCGTTTGCGACATTATGGTCTTTGTCGTGATTTATTTTGTCACGATGGTAGCCGTTCTTGGCAGTTTTGATCCGCTCATGTTGCTGCCTTTTATCGGTTGGGTTGCAGCTTATATACTCGCTTTGCGTTTTTTCGTGCCACGTATCGGCAAGGTCGGAAAACTTCAAGCCGATGCGCGTTCACTCATGACCGGCCGAATCACCGATGCATATACGAATATTGCAACGGTTAAATTATTTTCGCATGCCGATCGTGAGGCCGACTACGCCAAACGTGCCATGAGCGAATTTATGCAAACGGCTTACGCACAAATGCGTCTTGCCAGCGGCTTTGAGATGATTAATCACGTCTTGAGCATGCTGCTTATTCTGCTCACGAGCGCAACGGTGCTGCATTTGTGGGTTCAAGGCGAAGTTGGTGCTGGGGCCGTAGCTGCTGCGACCGCTATGGCACTGCGCTTAAACGGTATCTCCCACTGGGTGATGTGGGAGTTAGCAGGTTTGTTTGAAAACATCGGCACGGTTCGCGACGGCATGAATATGCTGTCAAAACGCCAAAGCGTGGTCGATGCAAACAATGCAAGCGATTTAGTCGTAACGAACGGTGAAATCGTTTTCTCCAAGGTTTGTTTTTCCTACGATGGTCAGCGCTCGATCATCGATGATCTCAATCTGCGGATCGCCGCAGGCGAAAAAATCGGCTTGGTTGGTCCTTCGGGCGCAGGCAAGAGCACAGTGACGAATTTGCTCTTGCGCTTTTATGATCTTCAGTCGGGTTCGATCCGGATCGATGGCCAAGACATTACTCAAGTCAAACAGACAAGTCTGCGTCAGCAAATCGGTATGGTTACCCAAGATACATCCCTCTTGCATCGATCGGTGCGCGACAACCTCCTCTACGGAAATCCTCAGGCGAGTGAAGCCATGATGCGCAATGCAGCGCAACGCGCCCAAGCTGAGACCTTTATTGATAACCTCACTGATCCTGCAGGCCGCAAAGCCTACGATGCCCATGTGGGTGAGCGTGGTGTGAAGCTTTCTGGCGGTCAAAGACAGCGTGTCGCTATTGCCCGCGTCATGATAAAAAATGCACCGATACTTATTTTAGATGAGGCAACCAGTGCACTCGATAGCGAAATCGAAGCGGCCATTCAGCAAAGCCTAAATCAGCTGATGCAAGGCAAAACTGTATTGGCCATTGCCCATCGACTCAGCACGATTGCAGCGATGGATCGACTGATTGTGATGGATGGCGGTCGGATCGTCGAAGAGGGAAGCCACCAGGATTTGCTCGCCCAAAACGGTCTCTATGCAAGACTTTGGGCGCATCAAAGTGGTGGCTTTTTAGGAACCGATTAGCCGGCAGACTTAAGCCGTTCGTTGGCCGGAAACATAAACTTGCGCGCGTCGGCATCAAGCTCGGTTTTGAATGCATGCTTGGTCTTTAGCGCTTCGGCGCGTTGAGCCGCAGGTCTTGCACTGATCGCATCAAGAAGTCGCTTCACTTGGGGGTACTGGCTCCACACGTTATCGCCACCCAAGACATAAGGGAGCAATCGCGCCCATCCCCAGAAGGCCATATCGACAATCGAATAGTGCTCGCCGAGGAAATAAGTGTGCTTGCTCAGGTGCGCTTCGATAATCTTCCAATGACGATGGGCCTCGTAGTCGTACCGATTAAGCGCGTACTCCTTGGGTTCGGGTGCAACATGACGAAAGTGCACCGACTGCCCGGAAAAGGGGCCGATGCCGCTTGCGATAAACATAAGCCAAGAAAGCATTTGACCTCGCTCAGCGCTAGCCATATCGCTTGGCGCGAATGCCTTGGCGCGATCGGCCAGATAAAGAAGAATCGCGTTGCTATCAAAGACAGTAACCTCGCCATCAACGATTGCGGGTACCTTCGCATTAGGATTGATCGCAAGAAATGCTGCTTCGAACTGCTGGCCCTTGCGGGTGTCAACTGGGATTGCTTCATAGGGAAGACCCAACTCTTCAAGCAAGAGCGCGATCTTCATCGGGTTTGGGGCGGCGTTATAGAAGAATTTCAACATGAAGCCATTTCCTTAGGAGATGAAACGATGGAATGAAGGCGCGTTGACTTTCGCCGAGCGCTCGCGTCTGATTCTGCCTTAAGCATGCTTCCGGGTAAATCAAAGGGCTAAACAGAAATCCGGAGCTAGCCATTCGGAGTTAGAAATCCGGGGCTGTATCGGCGCAAAGGGCAAGATCAACAGTAATGAGGAAGAGGAAAGAGAAATGACGCATTCGATCGATTGGGGTTTAAAGGACAAAGTGGCCATTGTGACAGGCGGCTCTGAGGGGATTGGTCTGGCAAGCGCATTGCGGCTTGTCCAAGCGGGCGCCAAGGTCGTGATTTGTGGACGAAGTCAGGCCAAACTTGATGCAGCGCTTGGGGCCCTTGGCCCGCTTGCCGAATCGGTCAAGGCGGTGACTGCCGATGTGTCGCAACCTGCTTCGATTGAAGCCTTGATTAACCAAACAATCGCTTGGGCGGGAGGCGTTGACATTTTAGTCAACAACGCTGGCACAGCGAATCGAGGAGCATTTGAGAGCCTCAGCGATGCATTCTGGCAGGCCGACTTTGATTTGAAGCTCTTTGCCGCAGTTCGCTTATCGCGTCTTGTCGTGCCTCTTATGCGAGCACGAGGTGGGGGGCGTATTATTAATGTTACGAATATTGGCGCAAAATCGCCGCGCGAAGGAACCATGCCAACAACTGTCACAAGGGCTGCCGGCCTTGCGATGACAAAGGCCTTATCACGAGAACTTGCACCCGATCAGATCTTGGTCAATGCTGTTTGTATCGGCCTCATCAAGGCGGGCCAGCATGCAGCAAGAGCGCAACGTGAGTCAAAAGATTTGGAGGCGCTTTATGCTGCCATGGCCAAAGATATTCCGATTGGCCGGGTCGGTGAGGCCGTTGAAGCTGCCAATGTCATTGTCTTTTTGGCCTCCAGTCTTGCAAGCTATGTAACTGGCACTAGCATTAACATCGACGGCGGAAGCGCCGCAGTGTTGTAAATTAAGGAGCGATAGTCATGTACCCAGGCTCTTATGCTTTAAAGCACCCCGATAGGGCAGCGTTTATTATGGCTAGCACCGGTGCAACGGTGAGCTACGCCGCGTTTGAAATGCGCAGCAACCGCCTTGCTCATTTGTTGCGAGCCCAAGGCCTTAAGCGTTTGGATCACTACGCTATTTTTATGGAAAACAATGACCGCTATTTGGAGTCTTGCGCTGCAGGTGAGCGTTGTGGTCTTTATTACACCTGTGTAAACTCATTTCTTACCGCCGACGAGCTTGCTTATATTTTACAAAACAGTGAGTCAAAGCTGTTGATTTGCTCTTATGCCAAGCTCGATATTGCTCTTGAGGCGATCAAGCAATGTCCGCGCATTAACATGCTGCTTGTTTGCGGTGAGAAAGCACAAGCTCCCAGCGATCAAGCTCTGGCCAAGGTGGTTTCCATCGAGCACTTGGGGTCGGTAGCGGGGCGGGATCAGGATTCGGTTCGGGTGCATGACTTTGTCGAAGCCTGTCATGCATATCCAGCAACGCCAGTGGCCGATGAGTCGCTCGGCACGCCGATGCTTTACTCCTCGGGTACGACAGGCAGGCCAAAAGGAATCCTGCGGCCCTTGCCGGAAAATCCGCCATCAAAGCCCTTGCCCTTGTTTGAGTTTCTGACCAAGCTCTGGCGCTACCGAGAAGACATGATGTATTTATCGCCTGCGCCGCTTTATCACTCGGCACCCCAGGCTGCTGTATCGCTCACCATCCGTATCGGCGGAACCGTGGTGATTATGGAAAAATTTGATCCGATGGATTATTTATCACTGATTGAACGCTATAAGATCAGTCATAGCCAGCTCGTCCCGACCATGTTTAGCCGTATGCTCAAGCTAAGCGATAAAGAACGTGCGACCTATGACTTATCAAGTCTTGAGGTTGCTATTCACGCTGCTGCGCCCTGTCCACCTCAAGTCAAGGAAGCGATGATTGATTGGTGGGGTCCGATTATTCACGAATACTATGGCGCTACCGAAGGTCTTGGCTTTACCGCTTGTGACACGGCGCAATGGCTGAGCCACAAGGGCTCGGTTGGGAAAGTACTGTTTGGCGACTTGCATATTCTTGATGAGGCGATGCAAGCCTGTCCCAAGGGCGAGCCCGGTACCGTTTGGTTCAAGACAGGGTCTCCGTTTGAATATTTCAATGACCCGGAAAAGACCCGAGAAGCCACATCGCCCGATGGGACTATGACAACGGTTGGTGATGTCGGTTATGTTGATGATGATGGTTATTTGTACTTAACCGATCGGGCGACCTTCATGATTATTTCAGGCGGTGTGAATATTTATCCACAAGAATGTGAAAACCTTCTCATCACGCACCCCAATGTTGCGGACGCAGCTGTTTTTGGTGTTCCCAACGCGGACCTCGGTGAGGAAGTCAAGGCGGTGGTCGAATTAATGCCAGGTGTTGCCGCCGATCAGGCAACCGTAGACGACTTGATGGCTTTTTGCAAAGCGCATTTGTCGATTCAAAAATGTCCCCGGTCGATTGATTTTGAAGAGAGCCTGCCTCGACTGCCGACGGGCAAGCTCTATAAGCGGATCTTGCGGGATCGTTATTGGGGTCATAAGACAAGCCGGATTGTGTAAAAGGCGTTGCGCAATGAGCTCTCGTTCTTCTGCTCCTGTCTTGATCCTTCTTGGCTTGATCGCCTTGGGGCTTGTTGCTTGTGCTTCACTTGAGCCAATCACTGGCTTTAAGCAATACGCGCCTAGCAAGCAAATGCTTGGTCAGACGCCCGAACAGTTCATTGCATTATTGGGTAAGCCTGCGGCAGCGCTTGATACGGCCACAGGCCGCCGGCTGATATTTACCAGAGGGCCTTTTGGCAGGCATAGCTACGCAGTCGACTTCAATGCAAAGCGTGAGGCGATTGCATTTGAACAGTTACTGCATGAAGAACAGTTTGCAAAAATTCAGCCTGGCATGGGCGCAGAAGCCGTGATTGCGGTCATTGGCCCATCGACTGTGCAAGAGGGGCTTGCGATGCAATGGGGCTATGTTTGGTCTTATCGATTTGAGAACAGTCAATGTATTTGGTTCCAGATCGAATGGGATCATCAGATGAAAGTTCGCAGTGCGGGCTACGGCATACCGCCTGAGTGCCAAAGGCGAGGGCGGTGGTTTTAGGGCGGCTTGCTTAGGCCGCTTTGCCTTAAGCTGCGCTAGCCTGTTGCTTGAAGAGCATAGGCTGCAAATATCAAGGCGGGAAAACAACTGCTCCACGCCCATAAAAAACGATTTAAACCAAAGTACGCAAAGACAAGGCCATGAAAACAGAAGGCTGTTAAGCAAGCGAGCTTTGCAAGCGTTGGGTGAAGCAAAAGTAAGGGCATGGCGCATTCCCAAACGATAAAGCTCCAGCTCACCAACATCGCAACGCGTTGGCGTCTAAATGGGCTGTCGGACTTGAGCGGCCCATGCACCGCATTATCTAGAAAGTGTATCAATGCACGTCCGTTGCGCCATGCGGCATCCTGAAGCTTGACTGCACCTGAAACGACGTAAGAGCTAAGACTTTGAATCACGATGAACCAAAGGCTCACTTGATCGCCAATACTAGAAGGCTTCATGCCGGCAAGCCAAAGAACCAAGCTACAGGCCTCGCCAAGGACCAAGCCATTGAGAAGACTTAGGGCCATGAGGGCGCTGCCTCCATTGAGTGCACCTCGCCAACGGATCATCCAAAGCAGTTGGCTTATCCAAAGTACGATGATGCTCGCTGATTGAAGCCTTGGTTCGATTGATTGGCCGAAAAGCATCGAGAGGGCGACCAATCCTCGTAAGCCGAACCATAAGCTCATTTGTTTTAGCTCAAAAACCCATGCAAAGCTTCGAAAGCTTTTAGGCCAGTTTGCCGCCAGGTCGCGACCTAAGATGGTCCATTGAGCGTAGGGCGCTTCGCCTAAGGTCCTAAGAAGTTTGCGATCCTCAAACCATTGGCATAACAATCCCAATGCGAGTAGGAGCTTGAGCGCTTCAAGTGCAAGCCTCGGGTCTGCAAGCGAGTCCAATGGGCTAACGTTTAGCGACCGGTTTTCGTCGGCTGAGCCCTCAACGGCACCGCTGCTTCAGGGCATGCCAAGGATCCAGAACGCAGGACTAAGCGTTCATCATCATCGTCGAGTTCAAACGCGCATGTCTGAAGTGGGTGATCGCCTTGGGTTAGAGGGTCGATCAGTAAGAGTCGAAACTGCATGGCCGAGGCCAAAGGCCACTGTTGCTGTGCGAGGGATTGTGCAAGCGCTTGCACGCTTACATAAACGCTGCCCTCAAGAAGCCTTGCTTCATGCGTGGTAGGGTCGGTCAGCTCGACCGCAAGTTGATCGACCAGGTTTTGTTGATAGAGCTGCGCGCAGACATCGGGCTGAAAAAAAAGTCCTCGCCATGAGCGCTTAGCCTGAGGATGAAAGCTTCGCCAAGCTGACCAGTTGGCTTCATCGAGCTTTGCTCGCATTTGAAGTATGGGCTTGTGCCCCAACTGATCAAAAAAGTGCCAGCTAGGAAAAAATCCTCGAAGCAGTCTCAACCAGGGACTCTGCGCCATCTTCCCTCGCCAACGCATCGCCAACCATAAAATCAGTAAATAGCATGAGACGAAGAAAATTCCGAACGATACGGCATTCATCACGGTCTAAACAAGTAGCATGCCACCGTCGACTAGGATCGACTGCCCTGTGATGGCTTTAGATTCATCGCTGGCAAGAAGTACTGCCATATGGGCGATCTCTTCGGGATCGAGGATGCGGCCGATCGGAATTCTTGATAGGGTCGCTTGAATAATGCCCTCGATGTCAACACCAGCGACTTGCGCATAGCCGCGCTTTAAATCTTCGACCATATCGGTTTGTACAAAACCCGGGCAAATCGCATTGACCCTGACCCCCGACGCTGCTACTTCCAGAGCGACACAACGTGTGAGCCCCACAAGCGCATGCTTGCTGACGTTATAGGCGCTCTGATTCCTTGAACCCCATTTGCCCGCCGTCGATGCCATATTAATAATGCTTCCCTTCGCGCGGTCTTTCATGCCCGGCAGAACGGCTTGCATCAAATGAACAACGCCAAACAGGTTGACATCCAATAATGCTTGAAAATCATCGGGACTGTGATCAAGAAAAGCGCCTGAACGATGAATGCCTGCATTGTTGACCAAGACATCGATACCACCAAGGCCTTGCTCGATCTCACGAACCGCTTCAAAACAGGCCTGTCGATCGCGTACATCGACTTGCAATAAGGTGCAGTTTGCGTCTTTGAGCGGAGTGCTTTGCACTAGTTCATCGAGTGCTTCTCGCTTCGTGGCGAGAAGCGCAAGATTTGCGCCCTCGCGAGCAAAGGCAAGCGCAATCGCTCGCCCTATGCCACGGCTTGCACCTGTAATCAGTACACGCTGCCCACAAAGGCGCTGGCTCATGGCTTACTTGGCTCGATACTCGTCATGACAGGCTTTGCAGCTTGCGGCAGTTGCATTGACTGCAGCTTTTAAGTCGTCGAGCTTGCCTGTTGCAGCTGCAGTTTTGAGCTTGGTTACTTCGCCTAAAAACTTGTCGGTGACTTGTTTATAGCCGTCTTTATCCTTCCAGATTTCAGCCTTTGCCTTAGTGTCGCCCTTATCGGTTCCTTCACCAAAGGCAGCCCAGGGCAGTACAGCCACGCTGGCCACAATGGCAGCATTATCGGCTGCTATTTTGGCGTCATAGGGCGCTTTACCCTGTGCCATCGCCGCAAGGCGGGCGAAATGCTGTTGCATCACAAAGAGTGCGTTTTTACGGTACTTGATGGCATCCTCAGGTTTGGCAAACTGAGCTTGGGCTTGTGTGCCGAGCAAAAGCGCTGCTGCGCAAAGCGCAAGGCTGATGCCTCGCTTGAAGGACATGGAGAGCGTAATGGGTCGTGTCGCGGTTGGGTAGGCTTTCATGGGCTAACTCCAGAGAGGGTTTATGATGAGGAGAAGTCTTTAAGCGCTGAATGATCGCATGCAAGTACAACAGGAAGAAGTAAGCCAGCCTATTTCGGTCTGGGATTGGCCCCTGCGACTTTTCCACTGGTTGCTGGCTCTAGCGGTCGCTGGACTGGTGATGACGGGACAGCAGGGTGGCGAGGCGATGGTTCTGCACGCACGCTTGGGCTACACGGTGCTTGGCTTGCTAGGGTTTCGACTGGTTTGGGGTTTTGTTGGTTCCAAGACAGCAAGGTTTCGGCACTTTCTTGCCAGCCCTGCAAAAGCGCTTGCTTATGTGCGCTTGTCGCGCGATGAGAAGGCGCGCTGGCTGGGGCATTCGCCACTGGGCGCTTATGCCGTGCTTCTTATGCTTAGCTTATTACTGGCACAGGTGCTCACGGGCTTAATCGCTGACGATGAGATTGCCTTCACAGGGCCTTTGGCTGCTTCGGTACCTGGCGCATGGTCTGCATGGGCGACCTGGTATCACAAAAGTATTGGCAAGCCTGCCCTGCTCCTGATGATCGGGCTTCATCTTTCGGCGATCGCTTATTACGCGATCGTGCTAAGAATTCCCTTGCTAGGCGCGATGATTTTTGGCAAGCGCGAGATGCCGGGCTTCGATGTTGAGACAAAAAAGTAAAGCGCGTTTAGGTGTTTAAGATACCGCGTAATGCCTCGCTCGCAAGCACTAGCTCACAGGGCCTGGCGTTTAGCACTGAAGATCATGACTTTATTTGGTTTTTAGCATGTTCTCGTAATTAAATCGTTTGTCGACCGATAAAACATCCTCGCCTGCGCGCAGGGCATCAATCATGGCTTGTTCTTTGGCTGCAATCGCCTCGGCGCGTTCAAGGGTTTGTTCGAGCGCTTCGACGCGGATCACGACGACGCCGTTGACATCGGCCATCACGATATCGCCCGGTCTTACAGCCATATCGCCCAATCGAACAGGCACATTCCAGGCTTCTTGCATGATACGGCCACGCGCTGTGATGGGTACTGTACCGCGAGCATGAACCGGAAATTCAAATTGTTCGCAGGCGTCGACGTCGCGCACAGCGCCATCAACAACCACCCCACTTAGCTCGCGCATGCGAGCCGCCATCGATAGAATCTCTCCCCAGCAATTGTTATGAAGATCACCGCGATTGTCGACGACAATCACATCGCCTGGTTTGGCCGCAGCGATTGCATCAACACCAAGGTGAGCGCCTGAGGCAAGCGCTGCGTGAGCTGTCACACGCACTGTTACAGCTTCGCCAATAATGCGTGTACGCCCCCATTGCGGAACGATACCAATCACGGCGCCACCGGCGTGAATCCCCTGATGTTTGAGCTGATCGATCGCATCACTCAGATTTGACGTGGCAAGCAGCATCAAGCGATCTCGCAAGCCTTGATGGAGTACCTTGATCATGTCATTACCCACGCTTATCTTCTTGGTAGCGTTTATGCGAAGGGGAGTTAATCATGTTTACGATGAGCGTAGGCCAATTCCATTAGGGCCTCAAGAGGAACAATCTTTAGAGCGGCTTGATGGGTGGCTTCCAGGATCACTGGGGGTGCGAACCCTGCCTCATAGGCTTGGAGCCATCGGGATGCACATACACACCAGCGGTCGCCCGGCTTGAGGCCTGGGAATCGGTATTGGGGTAGGGGTGTTGATAAATCATTGCCGACCGACTTGGAAAAACTTAGAAAAGCCTCTGTGACTTTGCAACAAACCGTATGACTGCCCAGGTCTTGAGGACCTGTTTCACAACAGCCATCTCGGAAAAACCCAGTGATTGGGTCGTAGGAACAGGCCATTAAGGGTGTTCCTAGGACGTTGATGGAACCATGAATACTCATTGCTTGATCCAAAAGCTTGCTGAATTGATCAAGGCATGCTCTCATAAAAACCATGATGCTTTCCACAAGGCCATAAGGAGTGTGTGCGATGCAGACTTATGATTATGTGATCGTCGGCGCAGGTTCTGCCGGTGCAGTGCTTGCTGCGCGTTTGAGCGAGGATCCTTCGATCCAAGTCCTGCTCATTGAAGCGGGTGTAGAGAGTCACCCGTACACTCGTATGCCACTATCTTTTGGGCTTTTGATCGATCGACCCGACGCGAATTGGCTCTACGAATCTGAGCCTGAACCCAATACGGCGAATCGCAAGATCCCAGTACCTCGGGGCAAGATCCTTGGGGGGTCGAGTGCGATCAATGGTCTGGTCTGGGTTCGTGGGCAGCCGCAAGACTATGACACCTGGGAAAAAATGGGCGCTCGCGGCTGGGGTTGGCGAGACTTGGCGCCGATATTCAACCGCATTGAGCACTTTGTCGACGGTGATGGCTCAAATGGTCGCGGTACCGAAGGACCACTGAAAGTCACCGTAGTGGGCGATCAAAATCCCTTGTACGATGCCTTGTTTGATGCCGCGCGAGCGGCCGGCTATCCCGTCAATCCCGATTACAACAGCTTAGACCAAGAGGGCGTTGTTAAAACCCAGGCCTCGATTTATCAAGGCAGGCGGATGAGTGTGGCCCACTGTTATCTTGAGCCTGCTCGCCGTCGATCCAATTTGCATATCGTTACACAAGCTCATGTCACTCAAATTTTACTTGATGGCAAGCGATGTACGGGCGTCACTTATCGCCGAGGCAGTGAGCAGTTCACCGCGCTTGCGCATGAGACGATTCTTTGCGCGGGCGGTGTTGCAAGTCCGCAGTTACTCGAGTTATCGGGCATAGGCAATCCACAAATCCTTCAGCAGCACGGTATTGACGTAAAACACGCTTTGCCCGCAGTCGGCGAAAACTTTCGCGATCACTTAAACGCACGCATTGTTTGGCGCCTCAAAGACCCGCGGGTTTCGTATAACCATATGGCTAGAGGCCTGGGTGCAGTGACTCAAATGATGAAATATGTCACGACCGGAACGGGTTTTATGAGCCTGCCCTCTGCGCCCATGCTTGCCTTCTTAAAGACCGATCCCGCTATGGCAACGCCCGATGTACAAATGCATTTAGTGCCGTATTCCATTAAGGATCCAAAAACAAGAAAGTTGCAAGATTTTCCATCGATGACCATCGCCTGTTATCAATTACGGCCGGAAAGTTTGGGTTCTATCCACATTCGCTCAGCAGACCCCTTGGCCCAACCTTCGATACGATTTAATTTCTTATCAGATCCCATTGATCAACGTGCGATGGTTGATGGCTTTCGAATGATGCGTCGGATTGTGGCGACCGCCGCCATGGATCGCTATCGTGATGCTGAGGTTTCACCTGGCGAGCATTTGCAATCGGATCACGATATCTTAGAGTGGATCAGGGCAAACGCACATACCGCTTACCATCCCATGGGGACGTGCCGGATGGGTCCTGGTTCAGATGCGGTGGTTGACCACAAATTGCGTGTTCATGGACTTGCCGGTTTAAGGGTTGCTGATGCTTCGATTTTTCCAACGATGCCTTCGGGCAACACCAATGCACCAGCCATTATGGTGGGCGAAAAAGCAGCAGATATCCTAAGAGCAAGTCACGCATTGCAAAAGCGTATCCAGGGCGAGCTTGAGGTGGCTTAGGCTTGCTTTATCCGGATCTTTGATCTTTTACCATCGATCGAAAGGTTTTAACGCGCCCTTGTTTAAATATCCATATCGATCCAAATGGCTTGGTGATCGGAGCCAATCGAGTCTTCATCGATCCAGGCGTTGCTTAGGTGTTTACTCAGCTCGCTGCTGACAAAACAATAATCAATGCGCTCGCCGTCAGCGACTGAACCGCTATGACAAGTACAGCCCTCATCTTCGCGATGACCAGCTGCGACCCAGCTGTCGATGAGTCCATCTCGATAGGGCATGCGCCCAAACGCATCACTTAATGGGCCAACGATCCGGTCGTATAAGGGCGACCGCCAACTGAAATTAAAGTCACCCATGATGAGTGCTTCGCGGGGCATGGGAGCTGCCTCTTGCCCCTCGGTAAATGCCTTACTGACCCTAGTTCCGCACCAGCCCGGACCCTCGTGATAGGCGCGCTGATGAATGTCGAGCAGGCGAGCGACTTGTGGTTCACGATCTGCATCGGATAAATGCGACAGATGAACCGACATAGCTCTCAAGGCTTTACCCTTTGGGCTATGGATGACGCCTTCGAGCGCGCAACGTTGCAAGGAAAACTGCTCCAGAGTTCCCATTTTGGGCAGCAAGTGATTTCTCGCTGTCAATATCGGCGTTTTGCTAAGCAGCATATTTCCAAACTGTCGCCTGCGGTGAAAGGGTTGACCGCCGGGCCCCATGACGTCAGCACTTAAATCCATGCCTGGCCCATAAACCCAGTAGTACTCAGGAAGCAGGCTTGTAAGCACCGCAGCTTGGTCAACCATGCCAGTTCGCTTGGCATGTCGTTCCACTTCTTGCAACGCAATCAGATCTGCGCCGCGAACTGTGTCAGCAATTCTTGCCAAGTCAACTTTCTCGTCTCGCCCCGTGCCAAACTGTATGTTGTAGCTCACGATTTGCATGTCAAACGTCCTCTGTATGATGAATATCCTTCAAGCTGCCTAAATGCATGGGACCTAAACGTATTATCTGTCTGACAGAAGAAAGTACCGAATGGCTTTACCTGCTCGGGGAATCCGAGCGGATCGTGGGCATTTCGGGATACACCGTTAGACCTAAGCAGGCGAGGCTTGAAAAGCCCCGTGTTTCCTCTTTTCTCGATGGCAAGGAAGACAAAATCCTAGCACTCCGGCCAGACCTTGTTATTGGGTTTTCCGATATGCAAGCGGCCCTTGCCGATCGACTCATCCGGGCAGGACTGAGTGTTTGGATCACTAATCAGCGTAGCATTGAAGAAATCTTTCAGACAATGGACATGCTTGCGAGTCTGGTCGGCGCGCAAGAGCGTGCGAAGCAGTGGATCGATCAATGTCGTGAAGAGCATGACCGTATCAGCGAGCGGGCGAAGTCATGGGGCCCACCCCTGCGTGCTTACTTCGAGGAGTGGGATGATCCAATGATTTCGGCGATTCGCTGGGTGTCTGAATTGATGGCGTTGGCAGGTGCTCAGGATGTATTTGAACATTTATCACAACAATCCTTAGGTAAGCACCGGATCGTGGAGTCATCGCATGCCGTTGTTGACGCAAATCCTCAAATTATTTTTGGGTCCTGGTGCGGCAAGAAATTTCGGCCCGAGCGATTGAAGGCTCGAGAAGCATGGGGCAACATCGATGCTGTTAAGAACGATCTGCTTTTTGAAATAAAATCGAGCGAAATACTCCAGCCCGGACCGGCTGCCTTAAGCGACGGACTTAGGCGTATGCACCAGCGCATTGCCGAGGCATGGCATTTATATGATGCTGGGGTTTGAGATCGTGATTCAGACGTATCTGTTGCCAGGTTCCCGCGGGTGCAGGCAGACGCAAACATGCTAAGCCATCCCGAGCGAGCATTAGCAAGCTTGCTTGATAAGGCATTGATTTGCACCATGGATCGAACCGATGAAGGCGACGAATTACCGGTGCTATGCGGCGTTGGTTGGCAGGCGAGTGCCCGTTCCTTGAGGGCGCAAAGCCATCGCATTGCTCGATCGCTTGCCGCTTTATCGTTACAAGCCAACACACCAATCATCTTGCGGGTCTCGAATCGTGCAGAAGACTTTGCGGTCATGCTTGGTCTTTGGTTGGCAAAGCTTGTGGCGGTTCCCGTTCATCGCACGAGTCCGCAAGCAGTGCTAGATGCTGTATGTCAGAAAGTGGCTGCTCCTTATGTGATTGACTGGCGATTTGATCAACGCGATGCTGAGGAGCCGATGCATGAGTGGCTTTATCCGACGTCCGTCGAGCCGCGAAGCCTTGATGCGAGCGAAAAGGCCTTGCTTGAGGATGCAGCCTTGATCGTAATGACTTCTGGATCAACGGGTTTACCCAAGGGCGTTGTGCTCAGACATGAAGCCTTTGCCGGCAAGCTTGCAGCCATTCAGTCGAAGCTTCGGGTGGCGAGCGAAGATCGGGTTTTACTTGTACTCAATAACAGTTTTAGCTTTGGGCTCTGGATGAGCTTTCTTGGATTGATGCATGCACGCGATGTCGTGCTTTGTGAGCGATTTGATCCTGCGTCATTTTTCTCAAGTCTCATTGATAAGCAGATCACTTTAAGTGCTGTGGTACCGACCATGATGAGAAGTCTCGCTGCACACTTCTCACCCGAACAATTACAAGAACAAAGTCATCAACTGAATCTCAAGGGCAAGCTGGCTCAACTTGTGATTGGTGGCGAATCGCTCGGGACGCAGCTTTCTGCTGACTTGAGACAGTGGATCGCACCCGCTAGGCTTATTGATATTTATGGACTCACCGAGAGCTGTACCTGTGATTTCTTTTTGATGCCCGAGGATTATCCTGCTCATCCCGATAGTATCGGGCAGGCGGCGCCAGGCGTTTGCTTTCGTATTGTTGATGAACAGGGATTGCCTTGCGCGCCCATGCAAGTTGGAGAGTTGACGATTAAGAGTGAGTTTTTGATGAGCGGCTATCTTGGTGATGAAGCGCTCAGCGCTGCAAGCTTCGTTGACGGCTGGCTGCGTACCGGCGATTTGGCTCAGGCGGACGAAGACGGATTTGTCTACCTTAAGGGTCGAAGCAAAGAGTTGATTTCACGTGGAGGAAATAAAGTAACACCACAGGAAATAGAACTTGCACTATGTCGATGTGAAGCGGTTGCAGCCGCGCTCGTTACTGGGATCGATGATCCCTTAATGGGTGAGCGCATTGCTGCACTTCTGATTCCTAAGCCAGGCCTCTCTATCGATGAACAGGCGCTTAGGCTTGAGCTCGGTCGCTTTTTAGAGCGCTACAAACACCCTGATGTGATTCGTATTGGTGATGAGCTTCCGCAAGGTCGTACCGGAAAAATTGATCGAGGCTTGTTAAGAAAACAAATGTCTGTTCCATGAAAGGCTAGGTATGGCAGAAGAACTTATAAACATAGAGCGCAAGGCTGCGATCTTTTGTATTGAACTGAATCGACCTCAGCGGGTGAATGCCTTATCACGCGATCTTCTGCTTGCATTGTGCGCTGCAGTCGATGAGGCTCAACGCGATACTTCGGTTCGGGCTATTGTGATTCATGGAGCGGGCAAGGGTTTTTCTTCAGGCTTTGATTTGAAGGATCAAATGGCCTTGGCACCGGTCGGGGCAGCGATTTGGCGTGAAATTCTCGATTTAGATTTTAAAGCGACCATGCAGTTTTGGGATTGCAAAAAGCCTACCATCGCAGCGGTTCATGGACCCTGTCTTGCGGGAGCCTTTGAGCTGGCATTGGCTTGCGATTACACCATCGCTTCGAGCGATGCTTTTTTTGGCGAGCCTGAATTGAAGTTTGGTGCAGGGATTGTCACGATGCTTCTGCCATGGATCACGGGGCCTAAACAAGCAAAGCGAATCATTCTGTCTGGTCTTGACCATATACCCGCCCAAGAGGCGCTAGCGATGGGTTTGGTGAGCGAAGTGGTTCAGACCGGTGAGCATCTAAATCGGGCGTTGCAAATTGCAAGCCACTTATCGGCGATGGACCCTGTCTTGGTCCAAGAGACTAAGAAGGCGATCAATCAAAGTTATGAAATCCAGGGTATGCAGGCTGCTTTGCAACGTGCACTTGATATTGATCATGGGATTGAATCGCATGGTTCACCCGATAAGCAGCAATTCATGAGCATCGCAAGACAAAAGGGCTTGGCTGCCGCAATCGCATGGCGAGATGCGAGATTTTCTTAGGCGTTTCGGGTTTCCAGGATCGTCGATGGGCGATATGCCTGAAAGTTCTACAAACTGGATGCGATGAACAAGCAAAGCTTTGGGATCGTCTTTGCGCAATTGCTAGCAACCTCCTTATGGTTTAGTCCGAATAGCGCAGCTGACGACCTCATGAGGCATTGGCAAATCACCGTTCTTGAAATCGGTTGGCTCACCGCAAGTGT
This sequence comes from Burkholderiaceae bacterium, assembly GCA_900299025.1. Classification (GTDB taxonomy): domain Bacteria; phylum Pseudomonadota; class Gammaproteobacteria; order Burkholderiales; family Burkholderiaceae_E; genus UBA3064. Next base: position 1,381 of record OMIE01000165.1, on the reverse strand, counting down.
TCAGGCAGGATTTATTCTTGGAACACTCGTGATATCAATCAGTGGGCTTGCCGATCGCTTCCCGGCTAGCCGCATCAGCGCGATCGCTTCGCTAAGCGGAGCGCTGTTTAACGCAGCTTTCGCTGTGCTTGCCGAGCACTTTGTCGAGGCTTGTATGTATAGGGTCGCGGTTGGGATTTGTCTGGCTGGGGTTTACCCACTGGGTATGAAACTCATTGTGAGCTGGACCAAGCGTGGCGGTGGCTTTGTGCTTGCGTGGCTTGTTTCGATGTTGACCTTAGGTACAGCGCTTCCGCATGCAGTCCGCGCGCTTGGCAGCCAGTGGCCCTGGACTGAGGTGGTGCTTGTATCAAGTGCTCTTGCTGTCGTGGCAGCGCTCATCCTCTGGTTAGTGGGGGATGGCCCCCATTTACCGAGGGCGAGCGAAGCGCTAGCCAGACCTGGTATTGCTATAGCCTTTAGGGTGTTCAAAATTCCGGCTTTTCGTGCTTCGGCGCTGGGTTACTTCGGCCATATGTGGGAGCTTTATGCATTTTGGACTTTGGTGCCGATTTTGCTTGCCAAGGTTATTGACAACGCCAACGTTGCTGGCTCGATCGCCGCTTGGTCGTTTGCTGTCATTGCGATGGGTTCGGTAGGAGCAGCCGCCGCTGGTTGGATGAGTCTGAGAATCGGTAGTGCAAAGACTGCAAGCCTCGCACTGGCTGTTTCAGGTTTGATGTGTTTACTTTTTCCTTTGCTACAGGATGCAGCTCCCGCAGGGCTTTTAGCACTCTTACTCATTTGGGGCCTGGCTGTACCTGCCGATTCTGCCCAGTTTTCTGCGCTTTCAGCCCAAGCTGCGCCAGCTCATGCCGTGGGTAGCGCTTTGGCCTTACAAAATAGCATTGGCTTTGCCATCACGATGTTCACGATAAGCTTAGCGAGTGCGTGGATCGATTCGATCGGTGCCTGGGTGGCGTGGGTGCTCTTACCGGGACCTATTGCGGGACTTGTGGCGATGCGAGGTCTTTGGTCAAAGTCGCAAGGCTCAAGCCTCTCTTAGGCAGCACCTGGCGTACGATACTTGCCCCGGGCCTTGAGTAATTGAATCGCTCGGTCGGGTCGGTTCGTGACAAGGCCATCAATGCCCATGTCCAGCATTTGGGTCATCTGGGTTGTGTCGTCAACGGTCCAGGCAAGCACCTTAAGTCCAAGTTCATGAGCGATATTGATTTGAGACCGATCTAAATGAGGGAAAGAACATGACCAATGCGATCCGCCTGCAGCTTTGATCATATCGGGAATCGAGGCAAAGTGTCGACGTTGAAAACCCGCTGTCCATTTTGAATCGCCTCCATCACCAGGATCGATATTATTTATCGAAGGGTAAGCCGTACTC
>OMIE01000164.1 GCA_900299025.1 Burkholderiaceae bacterium | reverse complement strand
CATTCGATGTTGTTCTGGAACTTCCACTGTTTCTTCGTACAAGCGCCCAGTCTCTAGGCTACAAATCTAGAAGGCTCCGAAGCCGAATCGAAAACCAAAGCTGTCTACCTGCTGGTCTCAAACTTATCCAAGTAAACAACCGGATCAAATCGGCATGCCAAGTTTGCAAGGAAGTCTATGACGGCAACCTCAAACTCAACTCTAATTTTTTCGGACACAACAGAAAAAGCGCTGGCCTTAGGCTTCAAATCCCAACACTGACCTCTCACGACCCCAGAATTTCCACCAACAGCCATACTTCACGGAAATCAGGCATTGAGTTGAAAAAGTAGAGTGGACTCGACTCACTTTTTTTCACCGCACAGCCGAAAGAATGTGTCAGTTATCAGTACGGTCACCTCAGGCATGCTTAGCATTCATCTGCAAGGTATAACGGTAGTGTAATTATGCTGAAACTTTTGTAATGCAACATTTGTTAAACATTCAAAACCGATAAGCTCGCATTGAAACTGACAAATGTTTCACTTGAAATTTCATCGGAATAACTAAATTTCGAATGTAATAGTTACACATTTTATCTTTTCAATTGAGCAGAAAAAATAGTGATATCGTCCCGCCGGTACCCGTCACCCTGCCATGACGTCAAGCTGTCTTGGAGTATTTGCATATTCTCAGCGAGCGATTTCATTCGGTTTTGACGAAGTAATTGCATCAAGCGTTGGTAACCAAATCCTCGTCGCCTTCCTTTTTGCTTGCTCGCACTAACTTGGTCGACATAACCATCGGTTGTTATGAGGAACCTGTCACCAGTTTCAAACGCAAGGGTTTGCTCGGTAAACTGATCTGGGTCAGCACCTCTATAGCCTAAGCTAACCGAGTTGCCATGCAACCTTTGCAGCTCGCCACCTTTTGGAATCCAAATGAGATCAATATTGGCCCCAGCATAGGTAAGAGTACCAACGTCGCAATCTATTTGCACAAATGCTGCATCACAGCCGTCGTTTTGTAATTTCTCATTCGAAGAGTTGGACCGGCTTTTTGAGACAGGTCGATAATTGATAATAGGTCGCTGTTCATGGAGGCGCAAAGCGCCAAGGAGCACGACGATGAGACGACCAAGAAGAACGTTTTCGCCTGAGTTTCGAGCCAAGGTGGCGATAGCCGCTTTGAAAGGGGATAAGACCCTGGCTGAGTTGGCTGAGCAGTTTGCACTGCATCCAAACCAGATCATTCGATCATTAAATTTCGCCAATATGCGCTTGAGCATATGGCTGAGCTTTTTGACAAAGACAAGGCACCCAAAGCAACGGGCGTGTCGGATGGGGATTTAAAGGATTTGCACGCCAAGATCGGGCAGCTCACCTTGGAGCGAGATTTTTTGGAAGGAGCGCTCAGCAAAGTGGGATTGCTGAGCGCCAAGCGATGATTGACCGTCAAAGCCCACTGAGCATTGTGCGCCAATGCAAGCTTTTGGGGCTCTCGCGTGCCGGCCTTTACCGATTGCGCGCGACGCCTTCGGTATCCAAGCTTGATCTGATGAAGCGTATCGATAAGCTGCACATGGCCTACCCCTACATGGGATCGAGAAGTATTCAGGATCAGTTGAACCGGCAAGGCATAGCGATCTCGCGAGCTCGGGTCAGAACCTTGATGCGAATCATGGGTATAACTGCGGTGTATCAAAAGCCTCGAACGACGATACCGAACCGGGCGCATAAGATCTATCCCTACCTGCTTCGTCACCGTGTGGTGACACGACCCAATGAAGTCTGGTGCGCAGACATCACCTACATTCCGATGGCCAAGGGTTTTGTTTACCTCGTGGCGGTGATGGACTGGGCAAGTCGCAAGGTGCTCGCGTGGAGGGTTTCGAACACCATGAGCACCGACGCTTGTACCGATGCGCTGGAGGAGGCTATTGCGCGTTACGGCCGACCTGAAATTTTTAACACTGATCAAGGCAGTCAGTTCACAAGCGATGCCTTCACCGGCATCTTGAAGGCCAACAGCATTCAGATCAGCATGGATGGTAAAGGCCGATGGATGGACAACGTGTTTATCGAAAGGCTTTGGCGATCGGTCAAGTATGAGCATGTTTACCTCTACGCCTACGACACGATCGCTGAGCTCCGAGCTGGGCTGAGGACTTATTTCGACACCTTTAATCAGGACAGAACCCACCAGGGCCTTGCCAGACAAACACCGAATGAGGTTTACTTTGCAACCGAGCTGAGGAAAGCAGCCTGAATCACACAACAGCGATCCATCAATTATCTTTCCCAGAACGCTGTCTCAGAAAATCGATCCATCTCACTTGCGGACGATTGCTAACAGAATTAGCAACACAGTCGTTTAGATCTTATTACTAGATCGTTATGATGTGAGCAACTACTAGGATCATCATCTTTCGCTTAAGTATTGACACAGTCGCAATCCTCCCAGCCAGAATAGCTTAGGTCACGATCGCGATCCCATGCGCGCTGAACTGCAATAAAGGGTTGTAGTCGATAAGGTGACAGACATTGAAACATTGGGCTTTGACGCAAGTCGAT
>OMIE01000163.1 GCA_900299025.1 Burkholderiaceae bacterium | reverse complement strand
TTAAGCATGTTGCTGACTGACCGAGCTAATATTCGTGACGTTATACTTTTTCCAGCCTTAAAGCGCGAGGATCATCCTTAGCCCGTTTAGAGTTCGTCGATCCAAGCCTGCTGGATGGCTTCTAAAATCTTTTCGCCGCTACGCTTTGGATCATCACTAAATCCTGGCAGTTCAACCACCCATCGATGTAGATCTGTAAATCGAATCGACGTCGGATCGACCTCTGGGGGGGCTTCCGAGAGCGCAATGGCCAACTCCAAAACGTCTGTCCACTTCATCAGGCTTCCTCTCTTGCGTGGTTAATCGTGTATTTGGGTAGTTCGATTTGAAGTGGTTCAGCTCCGATCTGCACCTGACAAGAAAGCCTTGATCGAGGGGTTAAACCCCAGGCTCGGTCGAGCATGTCGTCTTCCTGGTCACTAGCAAGTGCTAAGGATTGGATACCTTGCCTAATAATCACATGGCAAGTCGTGCACGCACAAACCAAACCGCAAGCATGCTCAAGATCAATACCTGCATCAAGTAAGACCTGAGCAAGATTAGATCCAGGCTCGGCATCAATATGCTTACCATCCGGGCAAAGGCTTTCGTGGGGGAGCACTTCAATAAGCGGCATTCAACTTCCTCAGCGACTAAAAAACTCATGAAGGATCGATCAACAAACAACAACCATTAAGCCAGTTCATCGATCTTGCGTCCGCTTAAGGCCATCGACACAGCCCGATTCATCCTTAATGCAGCAAAGTGATCGGTTTGGTGGCTCAGCGCATGGATAGCATTGCGAATAGCATGATGATCTGACTGCAAAGCAAGTGAACGCAGATGATCAGCAGCACATTGGATGGCGTGCTGCTCATCGACCGTTAACAAATGGCTATCGGCAGCAAGCGCGGCATCGACTGCAAGCAGCATTCTTTCGGCCTCAACCTGTTGCTCTTTAAGCGCTCGCAATTGCATGTCTAAACTAGCATGGTCAACGCCATCGCGAAGCATGCGAGTGATCGCTTCGTCCCCCAGGCCGTAGGAGGGCTTCACGATCGTGGAGGCATGCACGCCGCTATTGAGTTCTAGTGCCGAGACTGAAAGTAGACCGTCGGCATCGACCTGAAAATTGACGCGGATTCGGGCAGCACCAGCATTTAATGGGGGCAGGCCACGCAATTCGAAGCGTGCAAGTGAACGACAGTCGCTCACGAGCTCACGCTCACCTTGCACAACATGGAAAGCCATCGCAGTCTGGCCGTCCTTATAGGTGGTGAACTCCTGTGAACGACTCACAGGTATCGTTGTGTTTCTAGGAATGATCTTTTCAACAAGACCACCCATGGTTTCGATACCAAGCGACAATGGAATGACATCGAGTAAGAGCCAATCATCGCTTGCACTTCGCTGACCGAGCAAGAGATTGGCTTGAAGTGCAGCGCCCATGGCAACCACTTCGTCTGGATCAAGATGGCAATGAATCGGGCAGCCCAGCAAGCTTGTGAGCGCCCTGTGGACTTGAGGCATACGAGTTGCGCCACCTACAAGAATTGCTCCTTTTAACGCTTCGATCTCAACTGATGCATCGCGCAGCACACGACGCAGCACGATCATGGTCTTATCAAGTAGCGGTTTTGTAATAGTCTCGAAGCTGTTACGGTCTAACAATTGTTGACCTAAAGGTCCTTCCAACGTTACGGACTCAAATGCGCTAAGCCGCTCCTTCGCTTCCCTTGCAAGTATCAACCAGCGATGCCTATCTGATGGCGAGAGCGAGTCTAAAGACAGCCCCAGGTCCTTCAACCAAGCCTGAACAATCAAGGCATCAAAATCATCACCACCGAGCGCTGAATCGCCACCCGTAGCCAAGACTTCGAAGACACCCCGACTGAATCGCAACACCGATACGTCAAAAGTGCCACCGCCCAAGTCATAAACCAAGAATAATCCCTCTTCACCTTGGTCGAGGCCATAGGCGATAGCCGCAGCGGTGGGCTCGTTTAGGAGCCGCAACACTTTAATGCCTGCAAGTGTGGCTGCGTCCTTAGTCGCTTGACGTTGCGCATCGTCAAAATAGGCAGGTACGGTTATCACGGCACCATCAATGTCGCCACCAAGCGATTCCTGGGCACGCTGTGCAAGGCTTCGAAGGACTTCTGCAGACATGTCAATCGCGGTCTTAGGTCCGGCCGCACTATCGATCGTGAGTAGTCCTTCGCGATCAAGGAATCGATAAGGGCTGAGCGATCGATTGATGTCTTTATAGCCTCGACCCATCCAGCGCTTAAACGACACAAAGCAATTCAACGGATCGCTTGATCGACACTCAAGCACTGTTTGCCCAACGCTTGTCGTCCTATCTGCATGGTATCGAACTGCTGAAGGAAGAAGTACGCGACCATCATGGTCACTCAAACATTCGGCAACCCCTGATCGAACCGTTGCAATGAGCGAATGCGTCGTACCGAGATCGATTCCAACTGCACGCTTTGATTGATGTGGATCGGGACTTTCACCAGGTTCTGAAATTTGCAGCAGCGCCATAAGACCTCGTTAGCTTGGCAGAACCTCCAGCCATTGCATGCGCTGTTGTTCGATATCGTCTAGAAACTTCTCAACAAACATCCACTGTCTCAAAAGATCCGCTGCGAGCTTTGCATCATCGGCAGAAGGCGATTGCCCAAGTGCTATCGATGTTTGAGCAAACTGAGAAGTGATTTGCTTGCCTTCGAGTTTGACTTCAGCTTCAAGCGCGTCAACCTGATCAAGGCGGTTTGCATCGAGACTAATCGCTTCAAAGTCTTCACGCCATTGCATTTGCCGCATGAGAAATGCGGGGGGCATTGCGGTCCTCAAAACATCGAGCGGCCCGGCAAAGATTTCACAAAGCAGCTGAGCACGCGCTAAAGGCTTGAGCAGTTGTCGATAAGCCTCGTTGATCCGGCTCGACCACTGCATAGCTTGTCGCCGTTCAACCTCAGTGGCACCGGCGTGCCGGTCTGGATGTACCGCATGCATCAACTGATGAAATCGCTCGGTCAGCCGGGCCTCATCGAGATCAAAAACACGCGGCAGGTCAAAGATCTGAAAACTATCACTGTTAAGCTGAAGCTTGCCGGCTTGAGCAAATTCAGACATTAAAGGATTCACCGCAACCGCATTCACTTTTCATGTTTGGATTATGGAACTTAAATCCTTCGTTCAGTCCTTCTCGAACAAAGTCAAGCTCGGTACCGTCAAGATATGGGAGGCTTTTGGCATCAACAAAAATTTGCACGCCATAAGACTCAAAATGTAAGTCCTCAGGCAAAACTTGATCGGCGTATTCGAGCTTGTAGGCAAGCCCTGAACAGCCGGTGGTTTTTACCCCGAGGCGAAGACCTAGCCCTTTGCCACGCTTCTCGATGTAGCGCGACACATGGTTGGCCGCCCGCTCAGACAGCGTGATTGCCATGGCGAGCCTTGTAGTCAGCGACTGCAGCCTTGATCGCGTCTTCGGCGAGAATTGAGCAGTGAATCTTTACAGGAGGTAGGGCTAATTCTTCAGCGATGTGCGTGTTCCGAATCTCAAGGGCCTCGTCAAGCCGTTTTCCCTTTACCCACTCTGTGACCAGCGAACTTGAAGCGATTGCCGAACCACAACCATAGGTCTTAAAGCGTGCATCTTCGATGACGCCTTGCTCATTGACTTTGATTTGAAGCTTCATCACATCGCCACAGGCGGGGGCGCCAACCATGCCCGTTCCAACCGACGCGTCGTCCTTAGAAAAGGAACCAACATTGCGGGGATTCTCGTAATGATCGACCACCTTGTCGCTATATGCCATTTGCTTTCTCCAACAAAAAACGTCTCAATCGGACACCGAAATATCCGAGTATTTTAGTGAGCCACTTGCAAGAAAAGGCGTTTTACCCTTTGGCGACCGTGGACAATGGCCGCGCCAGGCCTGCGTTAATGCGAGTTGGGCAGCTTCGTGTGCCACCCATTGAACTAACGGGTTAAGCTACTTAGTGCGCCGCCCATTGGACGGTATTAAGGTCGATGCCCTCTTGGACCATCTCCCACAGCGGAGACATTTCGCGCAACTTGGCGACCTTGCTTTGAATCGTCTGGACGGCAAAGTCGACCTCTTCTTCAGTGGTAAAGCGGCCCACGCTGAAGCGAATTGAGCTGTGGGCCAACTCATCGCTACGGCCCAGGGCACGCAAAACATAAGACGGTTCCAAACTTGCCGAGGTGCAAGCCGATCCACTTGAGACGGCGATATCTTTGATCGCCATGATCAGGGACTCGCCCTCCACATAATTGAAGCTGACGTTGAGATTATGGGGCACTCGACGATCCATGTGGCCGTTGAGATAAACCTCTTCGAGTGCTGAGATGCCGCGCCATAGACGATCGCGAAGCATTCTAATGCGGTCATTTTCAAGCGGCATTTCGAGCCGCGCTAAGCGGAAAGCTTCACCCATGCCAACGATTTGGTGGGTAGGTAAAGTACCCGAACGCATGCCGCGCTCATGCCCGCCGCCATGAATCTGAGCTTCAAGCCGAATGCGAGGCTTGCGCTGGACATAAAGGGCGCCAACCCCTTTCGGGCCATAGGTTTTATGCGCAGAAAATGACATCAAATCAACGGGTAAGCTATCGAGGTTAATGGGTAATTTTCCTGTTGCCTGGGCTGCATCCACGTGGAAAATCACACCTTTTTCGCGACACATATTCCCAATCGCCTCGATGTCTTGAATTACGCCTATTTCGTTATTAACAAGCATGATCGACACAAGTACGGTATCACTGCGAAGGGTGTCTTTGAATCGATCCAAATCGATCAAACCGTCCTCTTGGACGTCGAGATAGCTCACTTCAAAGCCCTCGCGCTCGAGTTCGCGCATGGTATCGAGCGTGGCTTTGTGTTCGGTTTTGACGGTGATCAAATGCTTTCCGCGTTCCTGATAAAACCGTGCCGCACCCTTGACAGCCAGGTTGATCGACTCTGTTGCACCCGAGGTCCACACCAGCTCTTTCGCATCACAACCAACAAGCGCTCCAACATCTTCTCTTGCCTGCTCCACCGCCTCCTCAGCATGCCATCCGTAGGCATGCGAGCGCGAAGCTGGGTTGCCGAAAGCATCACGCAAAAAGGGAATCATCTTGTCTACGACGCGAGGATCAACCGGCGTCGTAGCGGAATAGTCAAAGTAAATAGGTAGTTTCATGCCAATAGTTCCAATGCAAGCCCAGAAAAACACTGGATGAAAAAACGCCAGGTGTCGAACCTGGCGCTCTTAGTCGCAGACCCTTAGCTTTCGAGCCCATCAAGTCAACATCACAAACCGTTGAGGCTCGTCAAACGCGATCCGTCAGCACGAATCGGTTGCAAGGTCGACGTCGGAAACTGAAGCGCGGCCCGATGCTCACGCAAAATCGAAACATGTTGCCTTGGCCGCTCAACTTCACGACCGCGTTGTTGTTCGACGAGGTCAGCCAGTGACACCGAATCGAGAAACTCAATCATTTTTTGATTCAAGCTCGACCAAAGTTCGTGGGTCATGCACTGACCTTCTTCGGTACAGTTTTCCTTGCCACCGCACTGGGTCGCATCAAGCGGCTCGTCAACGGCAAAAATGATATCCGCAACCGTGATGTCCTTGAGCCCACGCGCAAGCGTGTAACCACCTCCAGGACCTCTGGTGCTCTCAACCAACTCGTGGCGACGCAATTTGCCAAAGAGTTGCTCAAGATAAGAAAGCGAAATCTTTTGGCGTTGGCTAATACCAGCCAAGGTGACTGGTCCTTGATGCTGACGCAGCGCCAAATCAATCATCGCAGTTACCGCAAAACGTCCTTTCGTTGTCAGTCTCATCATAGGCTCCGAGGAAATTGTCGATTGAAGGAAAGACCAGAAAACTTGATTACCTGACTCGACTATATATTCCCGACGAATCTTATCAAGAATTCCCGACTGATTCAAATGGTTTTGTCCTGGACAAAATTAAGGCTTGCGAAATAAAACCGCCCGAAGGCGGTTTGTTTATCTACGGATTGCTTAGGGCGGCTGCGTTGATCCTGAAGCGTGCGGCTGCCCGTTATTCCGTGGCGGCAATGGCTAAGCGGCTGCTACCTGGGTTGCGCGACGCCGCGCCACATCGAGGAGCCCTGCGCAAGCATCTTCGATGTAGTCGAGCGCCTGCTCAAAGCCTTGAGTGTTGCCGTGGTAGGGGTCGGGTATGGTTGCAGTTTCGTGCTCGGTAGCAAAACGCATTAGCAGCTGCAATTTGTGATGGATTTTCTTCGCAGTTTTTTGCTGCAGAAATGAAAGATTGTCCCAATCCATCGCCAAAATCAGATCATATTGATCGAAGCTATTCACATCGACTGCGCGAGCCCTGTGAGCCGAAATATCAACACCGCGTTTCTGCGCCGATGCAATTGCTCGCTTGTCTGCTGATTCGCCCGCATGAAAGGAGTGGGTACCTGCGGATTCCATGCTTACAACCTCGTCAAGACCAGCTTGACGGACCAACTGACGGAAGACGCCTTCGGCCATTGGCGAGCGGCAGATATTTCCCATGCAAACAAAAAGCACACGAGTGCTCATCGCAAAGGAAGTTGTGTCTTTCTTGCCCATCTTGTTTACCCTCGTTTCAGTTCAAAATCGTTAGCGTAAATACCCAATCCTAGGACAGCGCAGACTTATGCAGACGCCCTGCCCTCAAGCCGCCTTGTGACCAGCGATCGCAAAAACATCTGCTTTGCCGTTGGCCCCAAAAAGTTGTTCTTTCAATAGGTTCAGTTGGTCGCGGACCTGCGCTGCCTTCTCAAATTCCAAATGCTTGGCGTGCTCCAGCATGAGCTTCTCGAGGCGTTTGAGTTCCCGAGAAGCACTCTTTTCACTCATCACTTCATAACGCGCAGCGTCTTCCGCTGCCTTCAATTCCTGGCGCGCTTGCTGAGGGTCGAATACCCCATCGATCAGCTCTTTCACCTCTTTCACAACGCCGCGGGGGATGATGCCGTTGACGGCATTAAATTCGACTTGTTTCTGACGTCGGCGCTCGGTCTCTCGGATTGCTCTTGACATCGAGTCGGTGACGCGATCTGCGTAGAGGATGGCAGCGCCATTTAAGTTGCGTGCGGCTCTACCGATCGTTTGAATCAAACTACGCTCGGAACGTAGGAAACCCTCTTTATCAGCATCGAGAATAGCTACTAAAGAAACCTCAGGAAGATCAAGACCTTCCCGCAGTAAGTTAATACCAACTAAAACATCAAAACTGCCCAGACGCAAATCCCTGAGAATCTCAACGCGTTCGACCGTGTCGATGTCTGAATGAAGATAGCGCACCTTCACCCCATGCTCAGACAGATAGTCAGTGAGGTCCTCAGCCATGCGCTTGGTAAGCGTTGTCACTAACACTCGCTCACGCTTTTGGACCCTTAAGTTGATCTCAGACAGCAGATCATCAACCTGTGAGGTGGCTGGTCTTACTTCAACCGGCGGATCAATTAGCCCGGTAGGTCGCACCAGTTGTTCGACCACGGCACCCGCATGCTGCTTTTCATAGTCGGCCGGTGTTGCAGAAACGAAAATACCTTGACGCCACTTTGCTTCAAACTCTTCAAATCGCAAAGGGCGATTATCGAGCGCTGACGGGAGACGAAATCCGTACTGCACCAGCGTGTCTTTGCGTGCACGATCGCCTCGATACATGCCGCCGAGTTGCCCGATCGTCACATGGCTCTCGTCAACCACAATCAAGGCGTCTTGAGGCAGATAGTCGACCAGTGTTGGAGGCGGCTCGCCAGGTTGAGCACCCGAGAAATGGCGGGTGTAGTTCTCAATGCCCTTGCAAAAGCCAAGCTCTTGGAGCATTTCGAGATCAAAGCGGGTGCGTTGCTCAAGACGTTGCGCCTCGACAAACTTTGCCTCGGCGGTGTAGAAGGCCAAACGCTCCCGGAGCTCGTCTTTAATCGTTTCGATCGCTCGAAGAACTTTGTCTCGCGGCGTGACGTAATGAGACGAGGGATAAATAGTGAAACGGGGAATTCGCTGACGTACCTTGCCGGTCAGCGGATCGAAAAGCAGCAAACCCTCGATTTCATTATCGAAAAGCTCAACCCGAAGCGCGAGTTCCGCATGTTCCGCGGGGAAGATGTCGATCGTGTCGCCGCGCACTCGAAAACAGCCGCGCTGAAAGTCGGCATCGTTACGCTTATATTGCATTGCAACGAGCCGCTGCAAGACGTCGCGTTGCCCCATGTTGTCGCGCACTCTGAGCGTGAGCACCATCGCATGATAGTCAGAAGGATTTCCGATGCCGTAAATGCAAGACACCGTCGCTACGATAATTGTGTCTCGCCTTTCAAGCAGACTCTTGGTCGCTGATAAACGCATTTGCTCGATGTGCTCATTGATCGCCGAGTCCTTTTCGATAAAAAGATCGCGTTGAGGCACATAGGCTTCTGGCTGATAGTAGTCGTAATAGGAAACAAAGTACTCAACCGCATTGTTCGGAAAGAACTCTCGCATCTCCGAATAAAGCTGCGCAGCAAGCGTCTTATTCGGTGCAAGCACGAGTGCAGGCCTTCCAGCTCTTGCAAACACGTTGGCTAAAGTGAAGGTCTTACCCGAACCCGTTACGCCAAGAAGTGTCTGAAAACTAAGGCCGTCATCAATCCCTTGCAAAAGTTGCTCGATCGCCGTGGGCTGATCACCTGCTGGCGCATAGGGCTGATAGAGCTGGAAGGGGCTGTCAGGAAAGTTGAGTAAGCGACCCGGCCCAGGCTCAACGCTTGGCGGTAACGAGGCACTTGACATGGCAGGCTGCTGGTGCATCGGACTCGTTTGGTGACAATAAACCGTCAGTCTAAAGTGTTAAAATGTCGCTTTGTTGCGGCGCAAAAACCAATCCGAAATTATCGCGCTGCGCGCACTAAAAAGCTAGTACTTTGCACAAATTTCGTGCAACCAAACGGAGAAATGCATGTCATCCGCCCTTTTTGCCGACGTCAGCCTTGCGCCAAGAGACCCAATCCTTGGCCTTACTGAAGCCTTCCTCGCCGACACACGCCCCAATAAGGTGAATCTCGGGGTGGGCGTGTACCTAAATAACGAAGGCAAGGTGCCTTTACTTGATGCGGTGCGGCAGGCCGAACGTGAGCGACTGGAGCTAGCACCACCGCGTGGTTACCTACCCATCGAAGGCTTTGCGGACTACAACATAGCTGTCTTAAATCTGCTTTTTGCAAACAACAAAGATTTAATCGAGCAAGGTCGATGCGCTAGTTTTGAAGCGCTCGGCGGCACGGGAGGCCTTAAGATTGGCGCCGACTTCATCAAACGGATGAAGCCTGAGGCAACGGTTTGGATCAGCGATCCAAGTTGGGAAAATCACCGTGCGCTCTTTGAGGCGGCAGGCTTTCCCGTCAAAGCTTACAGATATTACGACGCACCAAGCCACGGCGTGCGTTTCGACGCATTAATTGCCGACATTCACGCCATGAAGGCCGGCGATGTGATTGTCCTGCATGCCTGCTGCCATAACCCGACCGGGGTAGATCTAACGGCGCCCCAATGGCGAGAGGTCATTGCCGCGGTTGGCCAGCAGCAATTAATTCCCTTTCTTGATATGGCATACCAAGGTTTTGCAGAGGGCATCGCTGAGGACGCGATTGCGCTTAATTTGCTAGCCAGTTCCGGTCTGAGCTTTTTCGTATCGAGCTCTTTCTCCAAATCGTTCTCACTTTATGGCGAGCGAATCGGCGCGCTTTCCGTCGTAACCCAAGACAAGGATGAAACAGCTCGGGTTGTAAGCCAGGTTAAGCGGGTTATCCGCACGAATTATTCAAGTCCACCAACCCACGGCGCCGCGGTGGTCGCAGCAGTGCTCTCAACCCCCGCCCTTAGGGAGATTTGGGAGAGAGAGCTTGGCCAGATGCGCGAAAGAATTCGCGAGATGCGTCGAGGTTTCGTTGATGGCCTCAAGGCACTTGGCGTTCAACGTGACTTTTCGTTTGTCATTCAACAGCGCGGCATGTTTTCTTACTCGGGCCTTAGTAGCGATCAGGTCGATCGCCTTCGGGAGGAATTTGGGATTTACGCCGTCTCGAGCGGCCGCATCTGCCTAGCAGCTTTGAATACAAGAAACCTGGGCAGCGTCTGCGAGGCTGTTGCCAAGGTGCTTTAGCTTTTGGCGTCGCTCTTCAATCGACTGAAATCGGTTATAATTGAGGGCTTGGCAGATCCCCGATAGCTCAGTCGGTAGAGCGCCGGACTGTTAATCCGTAGGTCCCTGGTTCGAGCCCAGGTCGGGGAGCCAAAATAATCCGATACAAAACAAGAACTTACGGTCGGATTCTAGAAAGTCTCGAGAAATTTGTTTTTCCCTTATTACCGAAGTTGTTCCCCTATCTTTTTTTGACTAAGGGGAACGGGAAAAGATTAGTGCTTTTTGGCAGCTTTTAAGCGCCAATGTAGTGGCGATTTTCGGTCGCTTACTCACTCAGATGCTTCGGGAGGACCTTAAGAAGGCTTTCTTAATTCTCCGAAAATTCTCTCTTTTTAACCGTTTGTACGCAGCGCACAATTACCGTTCGTCGGTGTCACTCGCGCCAATGTTGCCCTGCTTAATCACCGCGTCCGACCACCTCTCGAGCAGTTTTTTCCGCTTGTTCGCGACCACACACATCTAGTAAAGAGGCGTTCGTACTGTCTTGAAAAAGGTTAATCGGTATGTGGTTGTCGGCATGTCCAGCTAGAACTGAGCCACCTTCCCACGGTTGTTTGGAAAGACCGCACCAACACAATACATGGGCTCAGTTCGCGCGCTTTAATTTACTGTTACGCTGGTCTTTAATGGTGGTGGATAGAAATGAGTGAGACTCCTAGCGCTCTTCAACGATTTGTCAGCGAAGCTTGAGTCGATCGAGCAGCGTCGTGTTCGTATTCGCGTCACCAAGCGCATGTTACTAATTAGCGAATGTTATGCTGGTCGTGATGATCATGATGGTTTAGTCGCCATAGCCAAGCGGCCGAGACTAAAAGCGACACCGTATCCGCAAGGCTGGCCCATTCCAGAGCGCCCTAGCCGGCAAAGCGAACAGGGCTGAGCGCTCGTACTAAGAGGG
>OMIE01000162.1 GCA_900299025.1 Burkholderiaceae bacterium | reverse complement strand
TACGGCGACCACCGAGATCTACACAAGGAGTATCGTCGGCAGCGTCAGATGTGTATAAGAGACAGGCTCAAACTTGCCTTTCGCCATCACGCACTCCCAGACCGCCAGCCT
Organism: Burkholderiaceae bacterium; assembly: GCA_900299025.1. Taxonomy (GTDB): domain Bacteria; phylum Pseudomonadota; class Gammaproteobacteria; order Burkholderiales; family Burkholderiaceae_E; genus UBA3064. Next base: position 51,800 of record OMIE01000162.1, on the reverse strand, counting down.
CTTGGCCAGCTATAGACAAAGAAAAACGACACCGATACCGAACATGACGCATTCGGCTTCGATACTTGGTGCCCATGACGCGGATCGAACGCGTGACCTCTCCCTTACCAAGGGAGTGCTCTACCACTGAGCCACATGGGCAAAACTCTCAACACGTCTCACGAGCCTGCTTGGAGCGGGTGAAGGGAATCGAACCCTCGTCGTAAGCTTGGAAGGCTTCTGCTCTACCATTGAGCTACACCCGCGCTCACCCTCAGCAACATCTCGCAATCACATCGATTTGCAACGAAACAACCTCTAGCGCAGACCGCCAACGCCAAGCACAACAACGACTCGAAGGCAAGTCTTGGTGGAGGAGGTTGGATTCGAACCAACGTAGGCGTAAGCCAACAGATTTACAGTCTGCCCCCTTTAGCCACTCGGGCACCCCTCCAGGGAACCTCGGATTATGGCTTGGCAGCTTTTCGGTGTCAACCTAGCGGGATAGCGAAACCTCAACGATGGGGCCTAAGTCCCGTTGACTAAGCGCCTTTCAGGCCAAAAACCATTGACTGACCGACCGGTCGGTCAATATACTTCCAAATCTATTGAAATCTCGCGCGCCCAAGGCATCGCCTTGTCGCAAACACGGAGTGCCCTGCCATGTACACCCAGGCAATTGATACCGATCCCCAGTTCGTAGCCACTCAAGGAGCCATGCGTTCAGTAGGCGCAACCCATGCTTCGCACGACAGGCTGCTCGCAAGCTTCGACCAAAGGATTGCAAACGACGAAAAAATTGAAGCCCAAGATTGGATGCCAGCGGCCTATCGGAAAACGCTGCTGCGCCAGATCTCTCAACATGCTCACTCCGAAGTCGTGGGCATGCTTCCCGAGGGTAACTGGATTACACGCGCTCCGAGCTTAAGGCGCAAGGCGATTTTATTAGCCAAGGTCCAAGACGAGGGAGGCCATGGACTTTATCTATACAGCGCGGCCGAAACACTAGGTAGTTCGCGCGCTGAAATGCTCGATGCCTTACTTGAAGGTCGTGCCAAATACTCAAGCATTTTCAATTACCCCACCTTAACTTGGGCCGATGTTGGATGCATCGGCTGGCTGGTCGACGGCGCCGCCATCATGAACCAGGTCCCACTTTGTCGCTGCAGCTACGGTCCCTATGCCAGAGCAATGATTCGAATTTGCAAAGAAGAGTCTTTCCACCAGCGACAAGGCTTTGAGCTGATGCTGGCCTTATGCCAGGGCAGCGAAGGACAAAAGCAAATGGCGCAAGAGGCCTTTAATCGCTGGTGGTGGCCTGTACTCATGATGTTTGGCCCACCCGACGCCGACTCGGTTCATTCGACACAGACCATGCAATGGGGCATCAAGCGCATCTCAAACGACGACTTAAGACAGCAGTTTCTTGATGCGACTGTTCCACAAGCGCAGTTGCTTGGTTTGAGCATTCCAGATTCAGACCTGCGCTACGACGACTCAAGCGGGCATTGGCAATGCGGCCCGATTCAATGGGAGGAGTTCTGGCGCGTCGTGCAAGGCGATGGGCCCTGTAATCGTGAGCGGCTCAACACACGGCGAATAGCCCACGAAGAAGGGGCTTGGGTTCGTGAGGCTGCCCAGGCCTATGCCCTCAAGCAAGCGGGGCAACAAGCGCAAGCCCTTGGCTGAGCAAGCCCAACCGAGCAAAGGAAACCGATTCATGTCCGAGCACCCCTCAACACAAACGAGTCCCAGCAGACTTGACCCTGCGCAGTCCGCAGCCAAAGCCCCAAAAGAAATCGGAAAAAAAGATCAAACAGCGAGCGATCCCTGGCCGCTTTGGGAGGTATTCGTACGCCACCGACAAGGTCTCGAACACAAACACTGCGGCTCGCTCCATGCGGCAGATGCGCAGCAAGCCCTCAACATGGCTCGTGATGTCTATACCCGCCGTCAAGAAGGGATTTCAATTTGGGTAGTCCCCTCGCAGGCAATCACTGCCTCGACTGCCGAACATAAGGATGCCTTTTTTGACCCGATGGCCGACAAAATCTATCGGCACCCGAGCTTTTATCGACTGCCACAGGCAGTCGATCACATGTAATGCATCCGATAACGGCGCTTGCCGAAACCAAGCAGCCCGCCCCTCAGGAATTTTTGCTTCGGCTTGGCGACAATGCGCTGATTCTGAGCCACCGTCTCAGCGAATGGACAGGACACGGCCCTGCGCTTGAAGAAGACATCGCCCTCACCAACACGGCGCTGGACTTGCTCGGGCAGGCTCGCATGCTCTACAGCCACGCCGGCCAAAGCATGCAACCGGTTTGTGACGAAGACGCCTTGGCCTATTGGCGCAATGCCGAAGCCTTCAGAAACTTCACAGCGATTGAGTTGCCCAATAGCGGGGTACATGCGGCCCGCGGAGCACTTGGCGATTACGCCTTTACGATGGTGCGTCAAAGTCTTTTTAGCGCTTATATGTTGGAGCTTTGGCCTTTGGTGGCCCAATCGGCAGACGAAGTACTTGCCGGCATTGCAATGAAGTCGATCAAAGAAACGCGTTATCACTGGCGCCATGCCAGCGATTGGACGATTCGATTAGGCGATGGCACCGAGGCCTCGAATAAGCGTATGCAACAAGCCCTTGAGCAGCTCTTTCCCTACACCAATGAGTGGTTCACATTCGATGCAATCGATGAACGCGCGCTCGGATATAGCGCACATGACTTAGCAATACAGCTGCGCGATCGCTGGCTTAGCCAAGTCGACGCCTTGTGCAAGCAGTCCCATTTGCGCATGCCGGCTTCAAGCCAATTGCAGACTCGCGGGCGCTTCGGTGTTCATGGCGAGCACTTAAGCTTATTGCTCGCTGAAATGCAGTCCGTAGCGCGCGCCCATCCGGGTGCTTCGTGGTGAGCGATAAGGCCTTGAACCTTGCCCTTGATCAACACCGGCAGCAAGGCGATGCGCGGCTGCTTGAAGCAGTCAATGCATTGCCCGACCCGGAAATTCCGGTGATTAGCCTAGGGGATTTAGGCATCGTACGCGGCCTTCACCGCGATCAAGGCACATGCGTTGTTAGCATCACGCCCACTTATAGCGGGTGCCCTGCGACCGAAACCATTCGCGATGACATTCTCGCGCTACTTAAGGCACAGGGCGAAGCCAATGCGCAGGTTGTGATCGCTTTATCGCCCGCCTGGACCACGGACTGGATCTCGGAGGATGGCCGCAACAAGCTTAAGGCCTTTGGCATTGCCCCACCCCTTCGTTGTCTTGGCAAGCCTGGATCGATCGAAGGCGATGCATCGCCTTCGGGAGGCGAGCATCCACATCGGGTCTTTCCTCTCAAACGCATGACTTCTTTGGCTCGCGTGCAATGCCCACGCTGTGAATCAGAAGTTATTGAAAGCATCAGCGAATTCGGATCCACGCCGTGCAAAGCAATTTACCGTTGTCTTGCTTGCCGTGAGCCCTTTGACTACTTCAAACCCTACTAAGATTTATCACCATGCCCACCAACCATCTTTGCAATCCATGCCGGCTGATAAACCAACCGCTATGAAGTCTAGTTCGCAAATCTTGATGCCAGCAATGCACAGTCTTAACATTATTGGACGAAGTGAGCCCACCGAGGATAGTGTGTGCCTGCGTTTTGCCGTTCCAGAAGCGCTTTATGATCGTTATCTTTTTAAGGAAGGTCAATTTATAGCGCTTGAAGCTGAAATTGACGGTGAACGCATAAGACGCAACTACTCGATTTGCTCCTCGGTTCAGGACTACGAGCGATCAAAGACTTTTAGTGTAGGCATTCGGGCGATCGCAAAGGGTCGCTTTTCAAACTGGGCAAAGTCAAATTTGAAACCAGGTTTGAGCCTGTCGGTGATGACGCCAGACGGACGTTTTGTACCGCCACCATACAAGCAAGCCGAGCAGGCAACACAGCCAGCAGCGGGCCATACAGAACCAAGCATGAAAGGTCGTCATCATCTTGCTTTTGCCGGTGGTTCAGGCATAACGCCGATGTTATCGATCATGCAAACCTTGCTTGAGCGAGAAGCCGGAAGTCGATTTTCCCTTGTCTACGGCAATCGTCAGCGACAGAGCCTGATGTTTTTTGAAGAGCTTGAGGACTTGAAAAACCGCTATGTTGATCGATTACAACTGATCTATATTTTTTCCGACGAACCAAGTGATTCAGTGCTCCACGATGGCCTACTCAATCAAGCGAAGTGCGAATATCTGCTGAAGACATTGATTGACCCGGCATCAATCGATGTCGCTTATTTATGCGGTCCTGAGCCGATGATGCTTGCAGCAGAGGCAGCGTTATTGTTATCTCATGTGGATCGATCGAAAATCCTGATGGAACGCTTTGGTAGTGCGCATGTGCCACCTCCTGATGTAGCGCACTTTGTGCCTGCTTCATCGGAGACTGACGCTGCGAGTAACACATCAAAGCTTATGTTACGTATTGATGGCAAACATCGAAGCATCCGTCTTGCCCGAGACGGACCTAGTATTTTGCAAGCGGGTTTACATGCAGGTATGCCCTTGCCCTATGCCTGCCAGGCTGGCGTTTGTTGTACTTGCAGGGCCAAAGTCATCGAAGGCGAGGTACGCATGGCGAAAAACTACACCTTGCAAGACGATGAAATAGCCCAAGGCTTCGTACTGACTTGTCAGGCCCACCCGCTTAGCGAAGAGGTGACCATTAGCTTCGATGAACGTTAAGCCAAGGGATGGATGCGATAACTTTTAGGGCGTTGGCTCAAGCCATTTAAGTCATATGGCAAAGATTCGCCGAGCCTCATTTGATTCCCAACGCGATCGACTCGCCGATCAAGCGGTTCGATTGTTTGCCGTAAGCGACTATGCATCGGCAAGCATGGCAGCGATTGCAGGTCAATGCGCGGTCTCCAAGGCAACGCTATACCACTACTTCGACGCCAAAGATGACTTATTGTTCCATGCGTTAGAGCGTTATACCTTAGACTTAGAAAGCCTCGCGCAACAATGTTTGATGGCCTCACAGGGCGGTTACCTCGAGCACCTGATTCGACAATTCGTCAATGCCTACGCTGATGCTGCGCATCACCATAAAGCCTTGATCCACGATGTGCACCATCTTGCCCAAGTGCAACGCGAGCGTATTCGTGGCATTGAGCGACAAATCGTTGGTCATTTCCAAGCAGCGATCCTCAAGGACTTCCCAGGGCTTGATGGATGCCCTCACCTTGGAGCCACCACAATGAGTCTGCTGGGCATGCTCAATTTCAGCTTTACTTGGTGGCGTAGCGACGGTCCAATGAGCCGTGAAGCTTTTGCTGCTGAATTGATTACGCTTTGGCAGGGGGCACTGGCAGCAAAGGTTTCGATCGTTATGTCTGAGCGCCAAAGCTTGGCAGATGGGACCGAGCCGCTAGCAGATGGCGCTGCGCATGTAGCCTTTGGCGCAGTTCGCTAGCAGATGGCCCCGTGGGCTTGGTCTGCGACATCACAAAGCCTTCGATCGAACCCAAAATCACGTTAAGCTGATCGCTTGCTCTCAACACCTTTTCTCGCTGTTTACGCTCGGGGTGCTGAATGCAGGCAACCTTTGAAAGGAACTGAATGATGGCCGCTAGTTTTGCATCGCAGGCTGACCTTGGCGACAAGGTAATTAGCTTTACCCAACTTTCTGAAAACGCCTGGGCCTATACCGCACAGGGCGACCCCAACTCCGGGGTCATTATTGGCAAAAACGCAGCCATGGTGATTGACACCACCGCAACCCCTGCCATGGCACAAGATTTAATCGCACGGATTCGCGGCATTACCGATAAGCCCATCAAGTATGTAGTGCTCAGTCACTACCATGCGGTGCGAGTCTTGGGCGCATCGGCTTATTTGGCCGAAGGCGCACAAGAGATCATCGCGTCTCGAGCAAGCTATGAGCTGATTGTCGAGCGTGGCGCCCAAGATATGCAATCGGAAATCGAACGTTTTCCGCGGCTCTTTCGAGGTCAGGAGTCGATTCCAGGGCTCACCTGGCCGACGATGATTTTCGAGCGCAAGTTAAGCCTTATGCTCGACGATCTCGAGGTGCAGATCTTGCATCTTGGGCCCGGACACACCAAAGGCGACAGCGTGGTTTGGATCCCGTCGCAAAGGGTTCTGTTTTCGGGTGATTTGGTTGAATTTGAGGCAGGCGTCTACACCGGCGATGCCCATTTGAATCAATGGCCAGCAACGCTTGATGCGCTTGCAGCACTTCGACCCCTAAAACTGATGCCAGGCCGCGGTGAGGCCATGCAAACCGAAGCCGATTGTCTCAAGGCAATCGACTACACAAGACGTTGGGTACAAACCCTTTTTGAAAGTGCAAAAGAGGCTGTCGCTAAGAGCATGAGTCTGAAGCAGGCCTATGACTTGGCAAAGTCACGCATGGATCCCGTTTTTGGAACGGTACCGATTTACGAACATTGTATGCCCTTTGATGTGTCTAGGGCCTACGATGAAGCAAGCGGCATTGACCATCCAAGAATCTGGACCGCAGCCCGCGACAAAGAGATGTGGGCTCAACTTGCAGTCGCTTCAAGCGCCTGATCAAGATCCCAAAGCAAGTCATCAAGGCTTTCGATCCCTACCGACATGCGGATCAGATCGGAGGGCACACCTGCTGCCAACTGCTCTGATTCGCTTAGTTGTCTGTGGGTGGTTGAAGCGGGGTGGATGATAAGGCTGCGAGCATCACCAACATTCGCAAGATGGCTCATAAATCTAGCTGCGTTGATAAAGGCTTCGCCCGCCTTTGCCCCACCCTTTACGCCAAAGCACAAAATGCCTCCAGCACCCTTGGGCATATAGCGTTGACTCAAGTGGTAGTAGGGGCTTGATTGAAGGCCAGGATAATTGACCCAGGCAACACGTCGATGCGACTGCAAAAACTGGGCGATGGCTAATGCATTGGCACAAATACGATCCATGCGAACCGCAAGGGTTTCAATACCTTGTAACAATAACCAGGCATTCATCGGTGAAAGCGTTGGACCTAGGGTACGCGCAATCTCAAATCGCGCCTTCATCGTAAAGCCAAAATCACCGAAGGTTTCATAAAAACGAACGCCGTGATAACCCTCACTCGGCAAGACCATGTCTGGGAATTTACCGTTATCCCAAGGGAATCGGCCAGATTCCACCACAACACCACCCATCGTGGTGCCATGCCCTCCAAGATACTTGGTCGCCGAATGGACAACGATATCCGCACCGTGCTTAAGCGGCTGACATAAATAGGGCGATGCGAGCGTGTTATCGATGACCAAGGGAATGCCGTGGTGGCGTGCAATGGCTGCAACCTTCTCAAGATCGATAACATTCAGCCGGGGATTGGCAATCGACTCAGCAAAAATTGCTTTGGTGTTGCTTTGAATCGCTTGCTCGAAATTTTCAACCTGATCGGGCTCCACGAAGGTACAGCTGATACCAAAACGCGCAAAGGTAACCGCAAACTGCGCATAAGTGCCGCCGTAAAGCGTGCGCGCAGCAACGATATGGTCACCCTGCCTGCACAAGGTGAGCATCGCAAGCATTTCTGCGGCCATGCCACTTGCAGCCGAGACAGCAGCCCGACCAGCTTCGAGCGCTGCCACGCGTTCTTCGAAAAGCGCAACCGTTGGATTGGACAAGCGGGCATAAACATGTCCAAAGGTTTGCAAATTGAATAGCGAGGCGGCATGTTCTGCCGAATCAAACACATAGGAAGTCGTCTGATAAATCGGTGCTGCCCGCGCGCCAGTGCTGGGATCGGGCAGTTGTCCTGCATGAAGGCAGAGGGTTTCAAACCCAAACGCGCGATCGATTTGCTTGACGTCTTTGCTCATAGGCTTATCCCATCGATAGTGGCGGGCTTGAATCCCAAGTAGGCTGTCGCAAAGGCCAGTGCGCTCACCTAGTAAGGGAGTTGTCGCGGGCGCTTCGCCGACAGCATGCCGGTATTAACGCCCATCCAGTTAAGACCACCAAAAAGTCGGGCATGTTCTATCTTGACGCAGCGATCCATTACTGAGGTAAGTCCACGTTCACGAACATAGTCATGCGCCTCGTGATTACACACAGTGAGTTGTTGCCACAAGACCTTGGCTCCGATGACAAGCGTTTGCTTGGCAATGGGCATGAGTTCTTCGCTGCGACGAAACACATCGACCATATCAATCGGTGTCGGAACCGATTCGAGATCGGGATAGCAGGTCTGGCCGAGTACTTCCTTGTAGCGCGGATTCACAGGAATCATTCGATAGCCGTGTTCAAGCAGGTACTTGCCAACGAAGTAGCTGGGCCGATGCCATTGTTCGCTGATACCGACGACTGCAATGGTTTTGCAGTTAGTAAGGATGCTGCGCAGTTCTTGAATGCTCGCCATGCCTGCATGGTATCGTAGCCTCTGACGAAATGACAGCCGCTCAAGGAGCCCTATGAAGCTTGGCACACTGGACGACGGCACCCGAGATGGTCAGCTGATCGTGGTGTCGCGAGATTTGCAGCGAGCCCATTTAGCAACCGACATCGCGCCGCGATTGCAAAGCGTACTCGATGACTGGCAGTTTCTCGCACCGCAACTTGCCGACCTTTACGAAACACTCAATCTTGGTAAGGCTCGCCACGCCTTTGCTTTTGATCCGCAGCAATGCCTAGCACCCCTACCAAGAGCCTACCAATGGGCGGATGGCTCAGCCTACGTCAATCATGTCGAGCTATTACGACGTTCTAGACAAGCCGCTATGCCCGAACGCTTTTGGCATGATCCCTTGATGTACCAGGGTGGTAGCGACGATTTCATCGGGCCCTGCCGACCGGCACGCTTCGCGAGCGAGGACTGGGGTATCGATTTCGAGGCCGAAGTCGCGGTGATTGTTGACGATGTGCCCATGCAGTGTCTTCAAGGTGAAGCGAGCGAACACATTCGACTCATCATGCTGGCCAATGACTGGAGTCTGCGGCATCTTGTACCCGACGAGTTAGCCAAGGGCTTTGGCTTTTACCAGTCCAAACCTGCCACCGCCTTTTCGCCCCTTGCGGTGACCCCTGATGAGCTCGGTCAAGCCTGGGACGGCGAACGCATGCACTTGCCGGTACGCTGTTGGCGCAATCAAGCGCTTGTTGGCCAAGCGAACGCAGGCGAAGACATGGTGTTTGGCTTCGCACAGCTGATCGAACATGCCGCCAAGACAAGGCGCTTGCGGGCTGGATCAATCATCGGGTCGGGCACGGTCTCTAATAAGGATCGCAGCCGCGGCTATAGTTGCATCGCAGAGATCCGTGCGCTTGAAACCATGGATCAAGGCTCGGCAAGCACAGCGTATTTGCACTTTGGTGAACGCGTGCGCATCGAAGTGCTCGATGCGCAGGCCAACAATGTATTTGGCACGATTGATCAACAAGTGTTACAAAACCATCCATGATCGACAAAGCCTTTCACATGCCCGGCATGCCTGCTGCAGGACTTCCCAGCGGCACTCAGCCCTTTGCTGATATGAGTCAAGGGCTTACATGGATGCAAAACATGTGGTCGAGCTATATGAATTCGCCAATGGCCCCCACGCTTGATATCGATGAGCTCGATCGCCGCATCAAAGATTTAAAGGCAGTCGAGCAGTGGCTATCGGTCAATCAAACCTTGCTGCGGTCCACAATACAAGGCTTGGAGATTCAACGTGCAGGCATTGCTGGCTTTCGTTCGATGATGGAAAGCCAACATGAATCGACCGACAACCGGCCATCGTCTGCGACAGCGCCGGTGGGTAACCCAACGACCCCAGGCCATAACGCTGCTGCCTCGGGCCATAACGCTGCTGCCTCGGTGGACAACCCAGCCGCCCCGGGACAAGGGCACAGTGAGCACCCGGCTATGGAGCAAGCTAACCAGTGGTGGGGGTTTCTGCAAAAGCAGTTTGAACAGCTGGCAAGTAAGGCAAGCCTTACTCCCACACCGGAAACAGAACAAGCCGCTGCAGCCCCCGGCACCCAGGCATCGCGCATGCAAGCGGGTTCAGCTGAGCGTGATCGTGCATCCGACCATAGTGGTCAACCCACAAAATCGAAGCGACAAACGAAAATCCCTCAACAGAAAACACCATCAAGGGGCAAGCCTGGAGCCTTCATGTGAAAGCCGGGCAAACTAACCCAGGCTTTGCGCTGGGTCATGCCACGCATTACGACTGGCGCATGGCCAGCGAACTTGCGCTTGCCCAAGTCGAGCCTTGGTTTAAGCAACACGAGCACAAAGCAAATCTCGAGTCACAAACTGGCAAAGAACGCACCTGGATAGGGTGGATTTATTTCACGACTGCCTTTGCCAGTGATGCCGAAGCGCTCTTGCAACATGTTATCGGGCGAACAGGCATTCGCAATTGGGTGGGCTGCTGCGCTGAAAGCGTGCTTGCAGGAGCTGCTGAATACCTTGATGAGGCTGCGATTGCTTTGATGATAGGCACGCTGGAGTCTTCAAGCTTTGAAGTGTTCTCGGGTCGGCGCAAATCAACGAAGGCCATGGAAGCAGCAAACCGCCAGCAAGCGACGGCGCTGCTGGTTCACGCTGATCCGCAGCTTAGTGACTTGAGTGAACTCTTGGACGAATTAAGTGAGCGTCATGAGCGCGCCATGTGCGCAGGCGGTATTTGTAGCGGCTTGGAAGGCAACTTACCCCAAGTTGCCAATGAGGTGCTTTACGGTGGACTTTCCGGACTTGTTCTGAGAGAAGACGCAGGAATTCGGCGCGGCTTCAGCCAGGGCTGTCGGGCGATCGGTAGCCGACATGAAATTACTCGAGGCGAACGCCACCTTGTTCGACGCATCGACGACAGACCCGCGATGGATGTCTTGCTACAAGACCTTGGTATACATCACGATCTAGAACATAGATCCGACGGACGAAGCGTTATAGCCGCCATTCCCAAGGATAAGTTGCAAGGCGGACTTTTGGTCGAGATTAGTGACCCTGAACGAGTGAACCAGTCAGGCCAGGTTCGTAATCTTTTAGGGATCGATCCATCGAATGGAACGATCGCTATTGCGGGGCAGGCAAAGGCTGGATGGTCGTTGCGCTTTTGCACCCGAGACCCTCAGGCGGCTCGCGCCGATCTCATTGCCAGTTGCACAGCACTTCGCGAGTCGATCGAAGAGGCTGGGCAAACGCTTCTTGCAGTCGTTTATATAAGCTGCCTTGCGCGCGGCCAGCATTTGTTTTCCCAAGCAGGCCTTGAAGCTCAGTGGGTTCAACATTATCTTCAAGCACCGGTATTGATCGGATTTCAGGCTAATGGTGAAATCCATGAAAATCAACTGCATGCCTACAGCGCAGTGATGCTTGCGATTTGCGACAGCAACTAAAGCGTTTCTAGGGCTTCGCGATAGTGCTGCGCTTGCTTTGCGTTGTTGGCCACTTGCGCTGCGTCCATCGCCTTGATCTGGCGGATGGCATGAAACATGCGGGGGTTTTTCTCGAGTTCAGCCTGATTGCGCTTTAAAAAATCCCAATAAAAAACCGTAAACGGACAAGCCCTTTCGCCATCGCGAAGTGCGGGCTTGTACGAACACTGCTTGCAGTAATTGCTCATTCGTGCAATGTATTGCCCGCTAGCAATATAAGGTTTAGAACTTAAGCTTGGACCCATCGCATGAAGCGCCATCACCATCACATTGGGCAAATGGACCCAGTCGATGGCATCAACATAAACCGCGTGAAACCAATCTGCAACCGCCTTGGGCTGAAGGCCTGCGAGCAGGGAAAAATTGCCGACAACCATGAGCCGCTGGATATGATGGGCATAAGCATGCTCAAATGTTTGGAGCAATGTCTGACGCAAGCAATTCATTTGACATTGACCGCTCCAAAACCAGCTTGGTAGTTTGGCGTGATGGTTAAAGTGATTGGCCTGCGCCATCTGAGGCATGTTAAGCCAGTAAAGGCCTCGCATAAACGCTCGCCAACCCAGAATCTGCCTGACAAAGCCCTCGACCGTTGGCAGTGGGTATTGCTTGGGATCTTGCTCGTAGGCGCAACAAGCTGCCTCGATCACTTCAAGTGGTCTCAAAAGCCTGAGGTTGAGTGCGCTCGCGAGCAGGCTGTGCCATAAGAATGGCTCGCCGGACCACATGGCATCTTGGTAAGGCCCAAACTGAGGCAAGACCTGCTTAATAAAGTGATCCAAGGCCTCAAGCGCTTGACGCCGATTCACAGGCCAATTGAATCGTTCGCTAGATCCTGGCAAGTCTGATAAATGTGCCTCAACCGCCTCGATCACCGCCTCTGTAAGTGGATCCGGGCTCAGTTGAAGCGGTGGTATCAAGCCCGAAGGCCCGCGAACCCCAAAGGCTTTGCGGTTTTCCAGATCGAAATTCCATTGCCCGCCGACAGGCTCACCATCAGGCGTCATCAAGATTTGATGACGCTTCCTCATCTCGCGGTAAAAGTATTCCATGCGTAATTGGGACCGCTTATGGGCGTAACGCTTGAAATCCTCTCGCGAGCTGAGTGCTTGAGGGTCGTCGAGGATCAAAAGCTCTCGGCCTTGCTTCTGACAAGCCTCGCGCATCGCTTGCTCGATCGACCAATCGCCTGGCTCAAGCATCCGCAAGCCTGCATCTGTTTGGCTGCCTGCGAGCTCAAGAATTTGTTCAACCAAGGATCCCTGATGTCCTTGCTCAATGCTTCGGTAGTGAACGGTTAAACCACGTTCACGCAAGCTTGCTGCGAAATGGCGCATCGCGCTGAAGAACAAAATGGTGCGTGCCTTGTGGCTGCGGACACGGCGCGATTCCTCCGCGGCTTCGACCATAATGACCGCATCACAAGCCTCAAGTGCTGGTGATTCAAGGTCAAGTTGGTCGCCCAGCACGACCGCAATCATGGCATTGACTTTAGTCAACCGAATGCTGGGTGCGCCACTCGCTCAGTGCCCCGTGGATGCCTGCGAGATCGGAAAAAACTCGAACCTCCGGAGGCGGGCGGCGGACCAGGATAGGACATTGGCCACCGGCCCAAATCGAGACATGTGGGGCAAGCTTAGCTCGCAGTTCTGCAAGACCGTCAAGCACATGATTCGGGTTCATGCTGGCAGAAAAAGACAAAGCGACAATATCGGCTCGCTGTGCGGTCGCTGCCATGGTGATGTCATAGATTGGCGTTTGCACGCCCAAGGACAAACAGCGACAGCCTTCAAGCGCAAGCATTGCCTCGGCCATCAAAAGACCCAGACCATGCGGCTCCTGCGGAAAAGTGGTGAGTAAGACGCGCGGCGAACGGCCAGGCCCTGGAATATTGCTGATCGCATTACGAAGCACGACTTGCATCGATTCGGTGTAGAGATGTTCTTCGAAAATCTCAAACTGATTTCTTGCCCAGGCATCACCAACCAGGGCATTGAGTGGTGCTGCGACTTCGCGGACAAAGCGGTCAAGTCCCATGCGTAGCGCGGCTTGACTAAGCGCACGGCGCAAATCCTCGACCTGATGTTTCTTGATCAACGCCATATAGGCCGCCAAATCGTCCCGCATCGGATGGGTTTCGTCGAGCCTAGGCGTTGTGGCGGATCGAATCTGATCAGCGAGCAATTGCAATTGCTCGGGCTTCATCCGCATGATCTTGCCTGGCCTGTGGCCAGCGTCCATAAGGCGACGGATCAAGCGAAGACGCTCGACCTGCTCAACCGGGTAGAGGCGTTCACCCAAAGCATCACGCACTGGATTGGGAAAGCCATAGCGTCGCTCCCATACCCTCAGCGTGTCCTTTGATAACCCCGTATCCCGCTCAACAGCGGAGATACTTAATTGAACTCCCGACCCGACTCCCAAAACTTCCGCGCGTTCGTTCATTTGTTGCTGCTTTTTTAGTGAGCCGGTCGCATTTTGTCCATGACAAATCTTGACTGGCGTTGAATGTGGGACCTATTATAAGAGCCACCTTGAGCACTGGCCAGTAAATTGATGAACTTCTACGGGTTATTCAAACGATTCAAAGCGTTTCACTTAATCGCCCTCGGCTTGTGCGCGCTTTTTTGCGCCCAACATGCCCAGGCCAACTCATGCCCAGCATTACTGAATCACAGTTTGCCGCGGTTGCAAGACGAGGTACCTCAAAACCTATGTCAATACGCGGGCAAAGTCGTTTTAATCGTGAATACCGCGAGCAAGTGCGGCTTTACCAGCCAGTACGAAGGGCTTGAGCGGCTTTATGACCGGTATCGCCAAGCAGGGCTTGTGGTCATTGGCTTTCCTTCCGGTGATTTTGGCGGACAGGAGCTTTCAAACAACAAGGACATCGCCGAGTTTTGTACCAACACCTTTAATGTTCGATTTCCCATGGTCGTCAAGACTTCGGTGCGCGGCAGCACAGCCAATCCTGTCTTTGCTGCCTTGATTCGCGAGTCGGGCACAAGCCCTAAGTGGAATTTTTATAAATACTTAATCGGTCGGGATGGGCGCTTTGTAAAGGTTTACAGCAGCATGACCTCGCCCGATGACCGTGGTTTCGTCCAGGACATTGAACGAAGCCTCAAACAAAACCCTTAAGCTTTCGGTAACGCGCAAATCGCTACGTTTGCGCACGTGCTACGCCGATTAAAACGCAGCTGTTCCCCGTGAGTGACAGACCACTGTTGCCGCGCTCCTCGAAGGAAGCTCTATGAAAATTGCGGTAGTCGGATCTGGTATCAGCGGTTTATCGGCTGCGTATAAGCTTGCCAAGAACCATCAAGTGACCTTATTCGAGGCCGATGCCCGCTTAGGAGGACATACCCATACGGTTGATATTGAACTTGAAGGTATCAATCAGGCAGTTGACACCGGTTTTTTGGTCTACAACGAACGAACCTACCCGGCCTTAATTGCGCTCTTTAGAGAGCTTGGTGTGCCGACAGCGGCGACTGATATGTCGTTTTCAGTCTCTCGAGGCCCACACCAGATGGAATGGTGCGGCTCGAGTTTGGCTGGGCTATTCGCTCAAAAGCGTCATCTGGTTTCCCCACGGTTTTGGGGCATGCTTTATGACATCCTGCGCTTTAACAAGCAGGCAAGCGCTCTGGCGCAGCGTATGCTTCAAGCACAATCAAATCATTCACTTGCCTTCGGGCACGCGATGCTCGATCAGCCGCTTGATTTGTTTTTAGAGCGCGAAGGCTATGGCGAGGCCTTTGCCTCCGATTACCTGCTACCCATGGCGGCTGCAATTTGGTCCTGCCCGATGAAGCAAATGCGTGAGTTTCCGCTGGGAACTTTTGTTCGCTTTTTTCATAACCATGGCCTGCTTCAAGTCAGTCAACGGCCCCGTTGGTTCACAGTTGCGGGTGGCGCAAGACAATATGTACAGGCCATCGCAAAGACATTAGACGACATCCGCTTAAAAACACCCGTCTGGTCAGTCGAACAGCGCGCCAATGCCTCTGGACAATTGCGATTGAGAACCGCTGCCGGAGACGAGTGGTTTGACGCTGTTGTCATGGCTTGCCATAGCGATCAGAGCCTGCGCTTGCTTCAACGCCCTCGACCAGCACAGGCCCAACTGCTCGCATCGGTTCGCTATCAGGAAAATCGCGCTTGGCTGCATAGCGACAGCGCACTCATGCCCCGTTCGCGTCAGGCCTGGGCAGCTTGGAATTATTTGTCAACCCAGGTACGCGATCCTGCCTCGGTGCTAGATCAAACCGCTGTGTCAGTGACTTACTGGCTTAATCAGTTACAGCCCCTCGCTATTAAAACACCGGTCTTCGTAAGCCTAAACCCACTGCAAGAACCCGACCCCTCGCGTTGCTTTCAGGTGATCGACTACGCGCATCCCGTCTTCGATCTGGCTGCTGTCCGTGCTCAACGGCAATTGCCCGCTATCCAAGGTGCTGACGGCGTTTGGCTTGCCGGCGCTTGGACGGGATATGGCTTTCATGAAGATGGCCTGAAGTCGGGCCTAGCGGTCGCCCAGGCCATCGAGCAAGCGCCTCAAACGCTCGCGATGGCTGCTTAGGGTTAAGAGAGACTTAAGCAAGCCCAAGCCACATAAACGCCATGTCGATGCCCAATCCGCAAACAGACATAGCCTGCTTTATTGGCGAGGTCAGACATCGGCGCTTGCGCCCCGTCGTTCACCACTTTTCTTACCGTAGCTTTTTCTTTCGGCTTGATGCCGGTTTGCTCGATTCGGCGCTTAGCACGCAGGCCTTGCAACCGACATCGCCCGAGCAGGCAACTGCGCAGTCAAGCGCTGATGCCGAGCCGCACAAGAACGTTCGTGCTAGCGGCGCGTTTTGGCCACTTTTTGGGCTCAACCGTCCAGCACTCATCAGCATGCACGCAAAGGATCATGGCAGCGGAAAGCCAGGGGAATCGCTATCGGCTTGGCTGATGACCTTACTGAGCGAGCATGGCGTACCGAGGCCTGCAAGCGTGCGTTTACTCGCTTATCCTCGGGTGCTGGGCTATCAGTTCAAGCCAGTCAGCTTTTGGCTTTGCGATGATGAAAACGGCGATTGTGTTGCGATGGTTGCCGAAGTCCACAATACCTTTTCTGGTCGACACGCTTATGTGCTTAGCGCCCAATCGCTCGAGAAGACCCAAGCTGGCGCATCAATTGGAGAAGGCTCGAATCGAAAACTCCGAGATGGGCAAACCCTAAGTACGAGCAAGTGTTTTACCGTATCTCCCTTTTGTACGATCTCTGGCCTATATCGGTTTCGATTTTATAATCAACAAAACCGTAGTCTTTCTCGTATCGAATATCACGATGAGCAAGGCCTTTTGCTGATCACCTCGCTGAGCGGTGAACGCATCGCTTTATCGAAGACAAACCTGCTAAAGCTCGCCCTAAGCATACCCTGGCAAAGTCTATTGGTGATTGTTCGCATTCACTGGCAGGCTCTAAAGCTATGGCTTAAAAAAGTGCCCTTTTTTGGGCCGAATCAAACACCTCCTCCGCCGCAATCCCTTCCAAGCCAAGGAACATGAGTACCGAACAACATTACTCAGTCATGCCCGCATCACTGCCGGCGCCACAAAGCCACGGCATTGCCAGGCCCGAAAAAAAACGTCCCATGCCCTATCGGGCAAGTTTGGGTATGGCGCTGCTTCGTCGAGCGAGCCGCGGTCAGCTATTGCTGATCGACCCCAACGGTGTCGAGCATCGATTTGGCGATGCGAGCGCGATTCAACCGAGTCAAGCCACGACTCCATTGAATAAAGCTGCGGCAACGCCTGCCTTATGGATCTTGCATGATTGGTCGGTTTTTGATCGTGCACTCAGCCGTGGCGATGTAGGCTTTGGTGAATGTTGGATGGAAGGCCTCTGGGATAGTCCCGATCCAACAGCCGTACTCCGATTTATGCTCCAAAATCGCCAGGCACTCGACCAAGGCATTTACGGCACTTGGTTTGGTCAGTGGCTTGACCGATTGCGCCACATGCTAAGGCGAAATAGCCGAAGCGGCTCTCGGCGCAATATTCAAGCCCACTATGACTTGGGCAATGACTTTTACCAACTATGGCTTGATCCAAGCATGACTTACTCGAGTGCCTTGCTCGACCAAGGGACCTACGATCTCGAACAGGGCCAACGCCGAAAATACGATCGCATCCTCGATGAACTCGCGCTTGGTCCGGGTGCAAGCGTGCTTGAAATCGGCTGCGGCTGGGGTGGCTTTGCATTACGCGCACGCCAGCGTGACCTTCAAATGAAATGTCTCACTTTGTCTTCTGAGCAATTGACCTACGCCCAGACCCTACATCAGTTTGAGTCAAGCCGCCGCCAGACAAACTTTGGCAGTGCTCAGTTCTGCCTTCAAGACTATCGCGACGAGCAAGCACGCTATGACGGGATCGTTTCGATCGAAATGTTTGAGGCGGTCGGAGAAGCCTATTGGGATAGCTACTTTCAAAAGCTTCGTCACTGTTTAAAGCCCGGAGGGAAAGCTGTCATCCAGAGCATTACGATTGATGAGCAATATTTTGAACGTTATCGTTCCAGCACAGACTTCATTCAACAATATATTTTTCCGGGCGGGATGCTTCCTTCTGCCGAGCGACTGATTGCACTTGCGAGCTCACACGGCCTAAAACTTTATAACCGTCTAAGTTTCGGCTCTGACTATGCTTGGACGCTTGCGCGTTGGCATGAGCGATTTATCGAAGTGGATAAGCAGCTTAGAGAACTCGGTTATGACGAACGCTTTATTCGGATGTGGCGTTTTTACCTTGCTTATTGCGAAGCGGGCTTTGCGGAAGCTGCAACCGATGTTATGCAATTTAGCTTTGTTCGGCACTGAACCTCAACGTACGGCGAAAACATCATCATCGACCCAACGAAAGCTTTGCAATCACGATGTCTAAGCCTTGCAGCGTCCTTGCTCAACAGTCTCGCAACATCCTTACTCGAAAGCCTCCTGGCACCCTGCGTCGACAAGTCTTAAAAGACTTAGGACTGCCCGTACTGACCCTGCTGCCCTTAAGTCTTGAGGCGCAGGCCAGCGAATCCACCACCAGGGATGAGGCCTGGCCGCTTACGCAAAGCCTGCAATGGTTTCAAGGGCAAAATCTTGCTTACAAGCTACGAGGGCAGGCCCATATGCGCTGGTTCGGTCTTTTGCTCTATGAGGCAAGGCTTTGGACGCTCGATGCCTTTGATAGCAGGCAGTGGGCTGATCAACGCTTTGCCCTTGAGCTTGTTTATGCACGCTCTTTTGAGGGTGTGAAGATCGCCCAGACCTCACTTGAATTGATGCAAGCACAACACGGCAAAGCCGCTGAACGCGATCGCCAATGGCTTGCCTGGATGCAGCAAAGTTTCCCGAATGTACAGGCCAAGGATCGACTATTAGGCCTTCATCAAGGTGCCAAAGAGGGCTGTCGCTTTGTCCACAACCGACAAGTACGACTCGACATTCCTGATGCCCATTTTGCAAAGGCCTTTTTCGGTATTTGGCTAGACCCGCGGACGACAGAACCCGCTCTTCGACGAAGCCTCATCGGCGAGGCCTAATGAACGCCTTGCTTTGGCGCTATGCAAGTTTGCGATTGCCGCTAGCTATACTCGAATTGCCGCTTTATGTTTTACTACCCAAACTCTATAGCGAATTGCTACCCATCGGCTTCGTAGGGCTTATGCTGCTTGCAGCTCGAGCACTTGACGCCTTGGCTGACCCATGGCTGGGACGACGATGGGATGTTCAAAGCGTGCTGTCGGCTCAAGCACTTTCAAAGCGTGCTTGGTACAGCCTGAGCATGGCATCGACGGTGTTTGTGTTGGGCTTTCTTTGTCTGCTTTGGTGGCCGATGTTCGCAAAGGCTTGGGCACTCGAAGGGCTCTGGAGCGGGCTCGTGCTGGGCATTGCTTCGATCCTCACTTATCTCGCTTACTCCCAGTGCAGCATTGTTTACCAAAGTTGGGGCTCTGCTTTGGCCAAATCCGACCAAGAACGCAGCCGCTTTGCGCTGAGCCGCGAAGCCGCAGGCCTACTAGGCGTCATGTTGGTGTCGGTGTTTGTGCAAGCCCAGTCCTTGGGTGAAAAAATTGCAATGAGCGGCTTGCTTGTGGGGTTTACCTTGCTTGCCTTGTGGCTTTTTCGCGGTTTGAGTTATCCGTCTCGTTGTGTTGTACAAAGCCCTCAAGTCCAGATTTTCAATCTTCGCTCGCTTTGGCACTTTGTGCCCATGCGACAGCTTTTTATCTGTTTCATGTTGAGCGCCATTGCAGCTGCGATCCCTGCAACGCTTGTGTTATTTTTTGTTGAACGTGTGCTGGACATGCCACAGGCAGCGCCTTGGTTTTTACTGATCTACTTTTTAAGCGCTGCTTTGGGTTTGCCCCTGTGGTCAAGGCTAAGTGACCGGTACGGCCACAGCGCCTGCTGGCTAGCCGCGATGTCGATTGCTATCGGTGCTTTTCTCGCCTGCCTTGGACTTGGTGCCGGTGATGCTTGGGCCTATGGGCTTGTTTGCATCGTGACCGGGCTTGCGCTTGGCGGTGATGTAGCGATGCCTTGGGCGATGCTATTGCGTTTAATTGAAGAGCAACAAAAGCAGCTCCCGGAAGCTATGCCGATCGCTGGTCAATGTATCGGCTACTGGACGCTTGTGGGAAAGCTTAATCTTGCGCTTGCGGCGGGCATTGCCCTCCCACTTTGGCAGTGGCTTGGTGAAGGGACCCAGGCATTGAGCCTGATTTATGCGGCGCTGCCTTGTGCTCTAAAAGCTTTATCGATGATTTGGCTGATTCGAAGCCGTGGTCCAGGTGCCTTATAAAGGGGAAGACGCTATGAAAAACTTCTATGTCAAGCTGCTTTTATTGATCAGCTTGCTGCTGAGTGCTTGCAGCAGCATCGATGTGCAGCACTATCGGCAAGAGCAGCCCAAGCTCGAACTCAAGCGTTATTTGAATGGCGATCTGCGCGCCTGGGGGATGTTCACCGATCGATTTGGCGAGGTGGTCAAGCGCTTTGAGGTGCGCATGACTGGGCGCTGGGAGGGAAACAAAGGTGTGCTAGAAGAGGATTTTATTTATAGCGATGGAAGCAAGCAACGACGCGTCTGGCACATTGAAGAGACTGGACCGGGACAGTACCGGGGTAGAGCTGATGATGTCATCGGTGAGGCCATTGGCGAGGCTTCCGGTAACGCTTTACGCTGGCGTTACACCCTCGCCTTACCGATCGAAGGGCGAACCTGGCATGTGCAATTTGATGATTGGATGTTTTTAATCAACGATCAGGTCATGATAAATCGCGCAAAGATGCTTAAGTTTGGCATCGAGCTTGGTGAGGTGACCTTATCGTTTCACAAGGAATAAGGGTGAATACACCGATTCAATCCTGGCAAGACTTGGGCGTGTGGATTGTTGGTGCATCCTCAGGGATAGGCGCTGCACTGGCAAAAGAACTCGCCCGTCGGGGAGCAAGGCTTACCTTAAGTGCAAGGCGTCTTGAAGCGATGCAGGCTCTCGGCATTGAAGGTGCAAAGCTTTTGCCGCTGGATGTTTGCGATCAGAGGCAACTCGAGCAGGCTTGCAACGAAGTTGCGGTGCAGGCTCAGGTCGATGTGGTGATTTGGATGGCGGGGATTTATAGGCCGGTGAGCACAGCCCAGTATCAACTTGGCGATATGATTGAAATGACCAACACCAATTACTTGTCGCTGCTCTACGCTTTACAGCATCTATTGCCTTACTTTTTACAACGATCTAAAGATCCCGGCAAACACTCATTAGGGCTTGCTATCGTGTCTAGTGTGGCTGGCTATCGAGGACTACCCAAGGCCTTGGGCTACGGCCCAAGCAAAGCCGCACTTAGCCATTTGGCCGAAGTGCTCCATCTCGAGCTTGCACCGCAAGGTGTTGGAGTGTGGGTGGTTCATCCGGGGTTTGTCGAGACACCAGCTACAGCCATCAATAACTTCAAGATGCCGGCACTGATCAGCGCGCAACAGGCGGCGCATGAAATTGTTCAAGGTCTTGGGCGCACGGCCTTTGAGATTCACTTTCCGCTTCGCTTTACCCGTTTCATGAAATGCCTGCGCTGGCTACCCGATCGACTCTACTTTGCCCTGCTACGTCGTGCACTTGGCGGCACTGAGTTCGCTCAAGCCAAGCAAATCGGCAATAGCAAAGCCTGACTAAGCGATGGACCACGTACACGGCGCAAGCGAGACTGCGAAGGTGGATACGGCTGCCGACTTAAACGCAAGACTCGCAAGGATGAAGGTTTTTTTCGAAAACCTAAGCCCGGCATCGCTCGATCAAATTGGCGATGTGTACGCTCACGAGGCTTGTTTCAAAGATCCATTCCAGGCGGTGCACGGACTCGATGCAATTCGAGGCGTATTCAAACATATGTTCACCATTCAACCCACGTCGCGATTTACCGTGCTGGGCATAACCCATAACAGCTCCGAGACATTGGCCAATGCGCAATGTTGCCTACGTTGGTCGTATTCGCTTGAGCTAGCGGGTAAAGCTGCATGCATTGAAGGCTGCTCTTGGATTCGCTTAGACCCGCGCGGTTACATAATCGATCACCGGGACTATTGGGATGCGGCCGAAGAGCTGTACGAGAAATTACCCGTCTTGTCTTGGTTGATGAGATGGCTGCGACGCAAAATCGCGCCAGGCTGATAGACTCGCGGCGATAAAGGACTGCTTGTGAGCGGTTCACATTCATCGCCGCGGAGACTTCTTATGCTGTACCCGGAATTGTTTCGTTCGCTCGAATCGGTGCGCTGGTCTATGGAAAGCGATATTCCCTGGGACCGTTTTGATGCCGCACGATTATCTGATGAGCAGGCACGCACCATTAAGATGAACGCCATCACCGAGTGGGCCGCCCTACCTGCCACGGAAATGTTCTTGCGTGACAATCGGCACGACAGTGACTTTTCCGCATTTATGTCGGTATGGTTTTTCGAAGAGCAAAAGCACGCCTTGGTGTTGATGGAGTACCTGCGCCGCTTCAGACCCGATCTTGTACCTAGCGAAGAGGAATTGCATGCCGTGCGTTTTGAGTTTGATCCGGCGCCACCCCTTGAAACCCTCATGCTCCATTTTTGCGGTGAGATTCGATTAAATCACTGGTATAGGCGGGCTGCTGAGTGGCACACCGAGCCGGTGATTAAGCACATTTATGAGGTGATCTCCAAGGACGAAGCCCGCCATGGTGGCGCTTATTTGCAATATATGCGGCGCGCCATTGGCCAGGTCGGTGATCAAGCGCGAAGCGCTTTTGCGAAGATTGGTGTGCTGATGGCGAGCGCTAAGCGGCAAAGCAAGGCCTTGCATCCGACCAATTTGCATGTCAACAAGGATTTATTCCCAAAGGACACGATCCAAAGTCGACTTCCCGATCCCAGTTGGCTTGAGCGTTGGCTCGATCAGCAAATCAGCTTTGACGCCCATTGGGAAGATAAAGTCGTCGGACGCATACTGCACAACTTATCGTTGCTTTTCGGAAAATCCTTCGCCAGTGTTCAAGAGTTAAACCGGTACAGGAAAGAGCTGAGCCGGCGTGGCGATGACAGCCTTGGTGCCGCCGGCGCGCTTTGAATCCAAAATCCTCGATCCGAGTCAGCTCGAGGATTTTGCAAAGCTTTGCCCCAGGCCCTTGGTGTTTACCAACGGGGTTTACGATCTTTTGCATCGTGGTCATGTGAGCTTACTTGACGCAGCCGCTCAAGAAGGTAAATGCCTAATCCTCGCACTTAACAGCGACGCATCGGTAAAGCGCCTGGGCAAGGGCGCCGATCGTCCAATCAACAACCAGTATGACCGGATGGCGGTTGTTGCTGCGCTTGCCTCAGTTGACTATGTCACCTGGTTTGAAGAAGACACGCCACTTGCGTGCCTGCTCAGACTGCGACCCGAGGTTCTGGTCAAAGGTGGCGACTGGCAGGGAAGTATAGTCGGCACCTTAGAGGTTGAATCCTGGGGTGGCCGCGTCCTGGCCATTCCCTTTGTGCACGAACGTTCAACCACGTCCACACTGGCAAGGATTAGAGCAAGCCACAGCGAGTAAAGCAGCGTATTAATGGCTAGCCGAGTGAAGCGAGGATCTACTCGCGAGCCGCTAAATGCCCACCATGCTGTTGAAAGAAGCTGGCAAGATGTTGTGCACGAAAGCCCGCCTC
Source organism: Burkholderiaceae bacterium (assembly GCA_900299025.1). GTDB lineage: Bacteria > Pseudomonadota > Gammaproteobacteria > Burkholderiales > Burkholderiaceae_E > UBA3064. The sequence goes on along the minus strand of OMIE01000162.1, from coordinate 28,193 downwards.
GTCCCAATCGCTTGAAAGCATCAGAGCTTGGTCAAGGAATTCGTATACCCATGCTGAGTGAGTACCCACTTCGGTTCTAACCTCGACTAACACTCGCCGATACGCCTGGCCCTCAAAGGCATCGAGTCGCTTCCAGGCTGACTCGGAAAGATCAAACCACAAGATGCCTTGAATACTCGCGTCTAGCCTGCTTGGACATGCAGCCGGATAACTCGCCTCGCGAATCGCAAAGCGCTGCCAAGCTATGAGACTTGCAGGCTCATTACGCAAGTCTCGCTGGTCGGCAACAGCCTCCATAATCTCGCGAAACATCAGCGAGCCGTAACTAAAACAATGCGGTGTAGTCATAGGCTTGATCTAAGCTTTGTGTTGATGGCGCAAGCGTACGCTACCCTCGCTTATCGCCACAATACATGGCGCCTCTGTGGCAGCCCTCTGACACAGGACGAGCAAACGTCCGCGCTCATCCAAACCCTGACCGAGCGCTTCAAGGCCATGATCTTGCTTTTCATCATGGATTAGCAAAGGCCTTCCGAATAATGCATCCCGGCTGCGAATGCGGTGTGCAAATAAGGCCAAACCCATGGCCTCAAAATCGATCCACGCACCCAATAAATCGTGGCTTAGTTGCTTGGCGATCGCCAAACGCCAAGCCCGATCCAGGGTTTGAACACTTTGCAGCGTCCTGGAGAACAGGCCGTCTGCTGGTAAGGACTTGGGGCCACTTACATCGTTGCGTGGCGGCAAAAGATTGATGCCAAGACCAATCACCAAGCGGCTTTGTCCGGCGTGTTGCCGCGCTTCAATCAAAATACCGACAAGCTTTGCTAAGCCCTCGTCGGTGGCTTGAAAACGCACCACATCATTGGGCCACTTAAGCCAAAGACGCCTTCCGTCGACTGGCCCAGTGCTTTCAAGCCGTTCGGCAACGCAAACCGCGGTGACCAACGAAAAGGCGGATAAGTCAGATGGCCATGGCTGCGTTTTGCGATCAATCGACACACTCATAAGCAAGGATGCGCCAGGTTCGTCGTGCCAGACTTTCCCTGCACGACCTCGTCCTGCGCTTTGGTGATCGGCCACCAGGCATCGCACGAGTGGCTGTTGGCCCTGGAAGGCCTCAGCCCTTGGCCAAGGCGAGGCTAAAAGTCTGACATTGGTCGAATCGAGCGAGGCCTCCCAATCGACAGCGATGTCAAAGTCTTCAAGCTCGGCCCGGTTGGGGTTGGGGACCGACGATCGGCTCAGATCTTGGCTTGCAGCAAAAGCATCTGGGTTAGACATGGATTCGATGATAGCCTGCACAAATGAGCTTTGCTGTGCCAAATGCAATCCGCCATGGCCCCTTCACCCCAACGCGCACCCAAGCGACCCCGACCGAGTCCGAGCAGCCCCGTGCTTTGGGTTTTGCTCGCACTTTGGTCGCTGGCCATCGTCTATGGATCATTGTGGCCTTGGCAGGCGTGGCGTGGGATTGGCGCTGCCCCATGGGCCTTTCTCACGGATCCCCTACCGCGTTTCTGGACTTGGTTTGATTTCCTAAGCAACATCGCCCTATACGCTCCGCTTGGGCTGCTGCTTGCGCTAAACATCACCTACAGGGGGCGCTCGTTGCTCTGGCTCCCAGCCCTGATTGGTGGACTCTTGTCCCTCTTTATCGAAGCGGCACAGAGCTATTTGCCACAGCGCGTTCCCTCCCTACTAGACTTGCTTGCCAACTCCCTGGGAGCAGGCCTCGGCGGCTTGCTAGCCCTCGGATTAAGAGGACCCTGGCAATCGATACGCCGTATCAGCCGACATTGGTGGCAGGACCAGGCTCAGTGGCCTGCGGCTCTGGTGATTCTTTGGCTTGCCATACGAATTAGCAGTTTGCTAAGCCCCAAAGAAACGATTGCAGGACTATCCCATCACTTGGTCACAAGTCCGGCGTTGCTACAGGCTGGACTCGGCCTGAGTCTTGGCAGCTTACTGGCCGAAAGCCTATTGCTTAGCATCATGCTCTCGCAAGTCTGCCGCCTGGCCTGGGTGTTTTGGTTGAGCCTTGCCGGCGCGCAAGCCTTACTTGCCTTCACTGCGTTGACCTTCTTGCACCAAAGCCCCTCTCTCGGCGCAAGCGGAGCAGCCTACTTATCGCTGCTGATGAGCTTGCTTGTCATCACGGTCTGGTCCTTTTGGCATCGAAGGTTAAGCCCGCAACTTGCAAGTCGTTGGGGCTTTGGACTGGCAAGCATTTGGGCGCTCTACAGCATCACAGGTTGGCTGTTTGCAAGCCTCACAGCCTATGGCGAGCAATCGAGTATTGGGCCAGGGCTAGGACCGGCCCCTAGGCCTGACTTCGGCCTCAGCGATTGGCTACTATCCCTTAGCCTTAGGATGACTTCATGGCTTGAGCTTTGGCGCAACGCCCTCGGACCTGGGTGGCAAAGCCTGCTCGATCTGTGGCTTGGGCTAGGACAGAGCAACACGACAGGCTTTGGCACCACGCCGGTTTTGGGCCGCAGTTTGCAGCACTTCGAAGCAGTGGTCTTCCTGGTTCAGGAACTCTGGCGTTGGATGTGTTTGTTGTGGTTTTCTGTCTTCATGCTCAGCCGCCAGCAAACAGGTTTGCGAGCGCAGCGACGCCTATAATTGGTAGTTCATACCTTCCGTGCTGGCCTGAGCAGCGCACCCTCTTTTCGTACCAGATCAGGTCTTGCTTATGTTTTATCGTCATCATGTCTTTTTTTGCCTCAACCAACGCGATGCCGGCAGGCCTTGTTGTGCCGCCCAAGGTGCCGAGGATTTGCAAAGCTACGCCAAAGCGAGAATCAAAGAACTTGGCCTTCAAGGCGCTGGCGCGATCCGAATCAATAAAGCAGGCTGCCTTGATCGATGCGACTTAGGCCCGGTGTTTGTGGTTTACCCCGAAGGCGTGTGGTATACGGCGGTCGACAAACACGATATTGAAGAAATTATCCAGTCGCATCTCATCGCTGGCAAAGTCGTCCGAAGGCTCCAGCTGCCCGATCAAACGACGTGAACGCACAAACTCAAACACGCTACTTTCAACTGGAGTCCCGACGCGTTGAGGTGCTGATCGATCAAGCCTCAAACGCCAAGGGCCTCGCTTTGATTGCTCATCCCCATCCCTTGTATGGGGGCACAAACCAGAATAAGGTTGTGCAAACCATGGCACGCGCCTTCTTGGAGCAGGGCTTTGACACCTGGCGCCCCAACTTTCGCGGCGTCGGACAAAGTGAGGGCGCTTATGATGAGGGACGAGGCGAAACCCAAGACTTTTTGGCTTTAGTCAAAGAAGCCCACCACTTGTATCCGGATCTGGCAAGCAACACCAGACGACTTGCCTTGGGTGGTTTTTCCTTCGGCAGCTACGTTGCCAGCATGGCTTATCAAGCGCTTGGACCGATGGGCATACATGCCGAAACCCTGGTCCTTGTTGGCCCAGCAGCGTCACGATTTCCCATGCCTGCAGTGCCCGAACACAGTATCGTGATCCATGGCGAAGACGATGAAGTCGTTGCCCTTTCCGATGTCATGGCTTGGGCGCGACCCCTCGCTTTACCGGTCTTGGTTTTCCCTCAAACCACGCACTTTTTTCACGGACGTTTGCCGCTGCTCAAGCAAAGGGTTTCTCAAAGCTTGGCTTTTGGCAGGCAATGCTAAGGAGCCGCCCGTGTTTTTCCTAAACACAAGAAGGCAATTGGGATGGGTCCCCATGGATTTGCAAATCCCAAGTCGCGGAACGCTCATCGGGAGCTGGCTTGCCAGCATGTTTATCGCTACCCTTCTCCTTCAGGCGCCAAACCCTGCGCTGGCTGCTAAAGCCGAGCCCGATCGACCAAGCCAAGCAGGCAAAGCGGAGTCGGAGAAGACCAGCACAAGTGGTAAGGCTGACACGGATAAGCCTGTTTCCAGTGCCAAAGGCGAAGCAGACAAGACCAGCATACGCGAAGCCACCCCCGCAAAGCCTTCCGCACCAGCCCCCGCGATTGCTGCGATTGGGCCCACGATCGCTGCAAAGGCTTGGGTGCTTTACGATGTGAGCAGCAACCAAGTGCTGGCAGCCCATGAGCCGGAGAAAACCCTTGATCCGGCGTCACTGACCAAACTCATGACTGCGTATTTGAGTTTCGCAGCCCTTAAAGAAGGGCGACTCAAACTCGATCAGCGCCCACCCGTTTCGCAAAAAGCTTGGAAAGCGGTGGGCTCAAGAATGTTTGTCGATCCAGGAAAGCCTGCATCGGTCGACGAGTTGCTAAAGGGCATGATCGTTCAATCGGGTAACGATGCGTCGGTCATCCTTGCTGAAGCACTCGCAGGGTCTGAAGAAGCTTTCGCGCAACACATGAATCGTGAAGCCCAGCGCATAGGATTAAAAAATACCCAGTACCGCAATGCGACCGGTTTACCCGATCCGCAGCACTACAGCAGCGCCTACGATCTTGCCTTGCTTGCTTCACGACTCATCCGCGAATTTCCAGATCGTTATGCGCTTTATTCGATGCGTGAATATAGCTATAACAATATTAAACAACCCAATCGCAATCGCCTTTTGGCCATCGACCCTAGCGTTGATGGCTTAAAAACGGGTCATACCGACGCGGCAGGCTGGTGCTTGGTAGCGTCGAGCCGTCGCAAAGACAGCGGCTCCCAACAAGAGCGTCGATTGTTGTCGGTGGTACTTGGCGCGGCCTCCGAATCAGCACGGCTTGTCGAATCGCAAAAGCTGTTGAATTGGGGCTTTCAAAACACCGATGCGGTGCTTCTACATCCAGCGGGCAAGCAAGTCGCACAATATAAAGTAAGGCGCGGTGCTTCCTCTGAAGTATCTGCGGGATTCGATGGTGCGCTCAGTGTGGTGGTCCCCAAGGGTAGCGGTGCTCGTGTCAAAACCGACCTCATTCGGATCGATCCTTTGGTCGCACCGATTCCAAAGGGCCAACGCATCGGCACGGCACGTATCAGTCTCGATGGGCAAGCGCTTTCTGAAGTCCCCTTGGTTGCACTGAGCGAGGTGCAAGCCGCGGGCTGGTTTGGACGCGCCTGGGATACCATCATGCAGTGGGTCGGTCTTTGAGTGGCAACAGGGAGTAGCTATGCAAGCGAGCAAGGCAAAAACGACGAGCGTTGATGCGCGTGAAGCAGGGCAAGATGAAGCAATCGTCTACTTAAATGGCGAATTTCTTCCGCTTGATCAGGCCAAAGTACCTGTACTGGATCGTGGCTTTATTTTTGGCGATGGTATTTACGAAGTCGTACCCGCGTATAGCCGACGCCCTTTTCGATGGCCTGAGCATCTCGCCCGCTTAAAACGCAGCCTTGGCAAAATAAAAATTACAAATCCCTATAGCGATGCCGAGTGGTTAACACTCATCGAATCCTTGATTCAACGCCACCCCTGGTCCAATCAATTTATTTACCTGCACATCACCCGGGGTGTAGCCAAGCGCGACCACGCTTTTCCAAAAGACTGCCAACCCACGGTCTTTGCCATGAGCTCGGCCTTGCAAGCAGTGCCTGAGGCACTGCGAAGCGAAGGTGTTGCTGCGATCACCCTGGATGATCAACGCTGGCTTCACTGCGATATTAAATCGATATCGTTACTGGGTAATGTACTCGCAAGACAGGCCGCGGTCGACGCTCATGCTGCTGAGTGTATTCAATTTCGTGACGGTCAAATGACAGAGGGCTCATCGAGCAATATTTGGCTTGTTCGTGGCGGCGAGGTCATTGGAGCCCCGGTGGATCATCGGATTCTTGAAGGTATTCGGGTTGGCCTCATCGAAGCCCTTTGCAAGTCCTGTGGCATCGGATTTAGAACGGATGCCATAAGCCGGAATGAAGTCTTTCAAGCCGACGAACTGCTACTAAGCTCAGCGACCAAAGAAGTGCTTGCCATCACCAAAGTCGATGGCCGCGCGATTGGACATGGTAAGCCAGGACCTGTGTATCACAAGTTATATCAAGCCTACCAGGAGGCCATCGCGGCCAACTAGGGTGGGCCACTGAGGCTAGACCATGTCGCAGCCTTGGAATTTGATCGGGGATCAGCCATCATGCAAGCCACAGAAACCCTTCTAACGTTCCCCTGTGATTTCCCGATAAAAGTCATGGGCAAGAACGTTCCAACATTTGCACAACATATTTGTGATCTTATTTGTCGCCACGCGCCAGACTTTGACCCGGCAAGTCTTGAGATCAGAGCCTCGAGCAAGGCCAATTACATCGGCCTGACAGCAACGATTCGCGCGCACTCGCGCACACAACTCGATGATCTTTACCGCGCACTCACTGCACATCCTCTTGTGAAAATTGTGCTTTGATGCGCCAGGCAAGATGAAAGCGCATGTGCGTCATTTGGGGCTTCAACACTATGAAGACTGCCTAAAGGCCATGCAGGATTTCACTCGAACAAGGCACAAAGAAGACGAGGATGAGATCTGGCTGGTCGAACATCCCTCGGTTTTTACTTTGGGAAAGGCGTCGCGACGTCAACACTTACTCGACCCGGGCGACATTCCTGTCATTGCAAGTGAGCGCGGCGGCCAAGTCACTTATCATGGGCCAGGACAAGTCATCGCTTATGTGTTGCTCGATTTAGCAAGGCGAAGACTTATGGTCCGCGAACTTGTCTTTTTATTAGAACAGTCTTGCATCGATCTTTTGCTGGCATGGGGCATTTCAACTGAAAGACGAGCAAATGCACCCGGTGTTTACCTTGCAATAAATCCTCCATTAGAGCGGGCTCCATCAAGTGAGCATCTCTCAGGCAGCACAAAAATTGCAGCGCTTGGGCTCAAAATAAGTCGCTCTTGTAGTTATCACGGCCTTGCGCTCAATGTTGCGATGGACCTTGCACCGTTTCATCAGATTGACCCTTGCGGCTACCCTGGTCTGCAAGTTACTGACATGCGAACTTGTTTAGGCTATAGCCCTGACTGTCAGCGTGTTGCAAACGAGCTTGCAGCCTCGATGACAGCCTGCCTTGATAAGCATTTTTTGGAGCGAATGGCCACAACATGAGCGAAAAACCTGATGTGATGACGGTGAAACAAAAGGGTCAGGCGAAGACTGCGCGTATACCGATCAAAATTCAGCACGATGCGAGACCGGCGTTGGCAAAACCCGACTGGATTCGGGTTAAGGCGCCTTCTGCTCAATCGCGCTTTCACGACATCAAACGCATCTTGCGCGAAAAGGGCTTGCATACGGTTTGCGAGGAAGCGTCTTGCCCCAACATTGGCGAATGTTTTGGTAAAGGGACGGCAACCTTCATGATCATGGGTGACTTATGCACCAGGCGCTGCCCATTTTGCGATGTTGGCCATGGTCGCCCTTTGCCCTTAAACCCCGAGGAACCTGTTCAGCTTGCCCAAACCATCGCAGCACTTCAATTGCGCTATGTGGTCATTACCAGCGTAGACCGTGATGATTTACGCGACGGCGGAGCTCAACACTTCGTCGATTGCATAAGCGCCGTAAGATCAAGTTCACCACAAACACTCATTGAGGTGCTCGTGCCCGATTTTCGTGGCCGCCTCGATAGAGCGCTTAAGATTTTAGAGCAAGCACCGCCCGATGTGATGAATCACAATGTGGAAACGGTGCCGCGTCTTTATCGGCAGGCAAGACCAGGATCCGATTTTGAGCACTCCTTGCACTTACTTTCAAGCTTCAAAGAACGCGTCCCCGGGGTACCAACGAAGTCTGGTCTTATGCTCGGTTTGGGCGAAAGCGACGAGGAGGTGATCGAGGTCATGCGGGCCATGCGAGCGCATCAAGTCGACATGATCACCATCGGTCAGTATCTTGCGCCGTCGGCAAACCATTTACCGGTTCAGCGCTACGTACACCCTCGCGAATTCGAACGCTTTGAGGCAGCGGCCCAATCCATGGGATTTCAGCATGCCGCCGTCGGTGCCTTGGTCCGTTCCTCCTACCACGCTGACCAAATGGCTCATCAGGCTGGTTTGGCCATATCACTTGGATGAATGCCGGTTGCCACTAAGAACCGAGAGACCATGTTGTAGGCAGCCGTCACGCCGCATAACTCAATGGCTTCTTGATCGCTCAAATGCTGCCGCAACCGCTGCATCAATAGGTCGCCAACCCGAACCTCACGGGTCATTGCCACGATCACTGCGAGCGCACATCGCTCTAAATCATCAAACATCGATGCATCGCCCATCGCAGCCAGTGGATCGCGCAAGGCTTGTACTTGAGCCTCCGTGCCGCCTGCTTTGATAAAAAGCGGCGCATGTTGAACGAACTCGTACTCTGCCCCATTGAGAACCGCTACCGTACACATCGATAACTCTCTCAGCTTTGGACTCAGCGAAAGCTCTGTGCGTACAGCCCCCAAAAACACATTCCAGCCTCGGGCAAAAGCAGGTGAGTGCAAGAGCATCCGATCCAGATGCAAAAGCTCGCCACCACGACGTTTACGAATCGCATCGACCACATCGGCGGGCTCTTTGAGATCTTCGGGGAGGTACGGGATATGAGGCATAGCTGCGGTCCTTGCGTTAGCACGAAAGGCGCCAGAATATGGCAGACTCTGAGCGATGCCAAGCACAAACAATCCACATAAGCCAAACGATGCAGCCAGGGGCAAGGCTTCGGCAAACGGGGTTTATTTAATATCGCCATCTGGAGCGATTGAAGATCAAGCGCCCTACAGCTTGGCCATGCAACAGTTAATCAACCATGGCTGGACACCTTATGCAGACCCTGGGCTAAAAGCAAGGTGGCAGCGCTTTGCTGGTACGGATACCCAGCGGATCGGCGCCCTTGAGCGTGCGGCCAAACAAAACAAAGCCCGCATGGTGATGATGACCCGGGGTGGCTATGGTTGGATGCGCCTTCTTCCTCGACTGAACTTCAAGGCACTTGCTGACGCCGACAAATTTTGGGTCGGCTTTAGCGACACCACAGCCTTTCACTTAGCCATGCTTGGCACGACGTCAAGCGTGACCTGGGCCGGCCCCATGCTTTTAGATGATTTTGGACAACAAGAGGTCGACGAAACGACAAGTGGCTGTTTGCGCGAAGCCTTTGAAGGAAAACTCGAGGTTTTGGGTTTTCGTTATAAAGCTTGCACGCCGAACATGGCAGCCCTTGATGAACGCGGGGTTTTGTGGGGCGGCAATCTATCGATGGTATGCGGCATGATCGGGAGCCCGTGGCTGACAAAAGCACCTGAAGCTGGCATCTTGTTTTTAGAGGACGTAGGCGAGCATCCCTACGAAATCGAGCGCATGTTGTTGCGTCTACTTTACAGCGGCATCATCGATGCACAGAAGGCCGTCTTGCTAGGCTCATTTAACGGCTACAGCCTCAGATCGAATGATCGTGGTTATACTTTACAGAAAGTATTTCGATGGATTGCAAGCCAGACCAAGGTGCCCTTGTTAGAGGGTTTGCCCTTTGGTCATCAGCAGGGAAAAGTATGTTTACCGCATGGCATGCGCCTAGGGCTTGCCACCGAGGGTCGTCAGGCCTTTCTACTTTTGGATCAAGGCCACGTTTAAATCGCAAGTGGCTTAGCCTACAAAATCAAACAACGTAACCACCCGGCGCACACCCGAAACCTTGCTTGCAACTTGTGCGGCACGTTCGCCTTCGCGTTTGCTGACCTGTCCCATTAAGAAAACAACACCAAGCTCTGAGCTAATCCTAAAGGCTCCGATTTCTAAGGATTTGTCCTCGATGATCGCAGCACGTACTTTGGTCGAGAGCGCTATATCCACTGCGCTGTTTTGAGCGCTTGCAAGTGGGCGAATTTCGACCTCATTGACTACAGAGGCGACATTATTGACTCGAGCAGCGACTTCTTGCGCAAGTTTTTTGTCGGCTTCCGAGGTCGTTTGCCCGATCAACAAGACCTTTCTGTTATAACTTACAGCACGTACATTTGAATTGGGTAGCGCCGCTGATACGGCGCTTCTGACGCGAAACTCTATCGTCTGATCGTCGGCCTGAGTACCCAAACTGCGGCGATCGCCTGTTGCGACCGCACCCACCGCAGCGCCAGTGACTGCAACACCCACACAGCCTGAAAGCGCCAATGCGGTTAGCGAAAGACTTGCCAAGGCTAAGCGTCGGCTCATGATCGAAGGAACAGCATATGGAGCGGTTTTTGACATGGCAAAGCTTCCTACAATCGGGTCTAGGTTGGAGGCAAAAGTCTAAGGATCTTCAGTGTAAGCCTTTTGCAAAACATGCTTGCGTAGCAGCAAAACAACTCACCACAAGTTCGAGTTTAATTTAGAACGCGCCAGGAATCCATGAGAGCGTACCTGCTTGAATGAGGATGACATCGAAGCGGCATGATGGCCAGTGGGCACTACCGTATGTGCGCTGCAGGTAGCAGCTCGCGGCATGCTTGATGCGGGCCTGCTTCTTGAGGTTGAGGCTCGCAAGCGCGCCGCCATAAGCCATGTGACTTCGATAGCGCACCTCGACAAAAACAACGGAGGTTTTATCGCGCATTACCAGATCGATTTCTCCGCCACGAAAACGGCTGTTACGCTCAACAAGCACCAGCCCCTGACGGGTGAGCCAGTCACAAGCCTTCTCCTCAGCCTGTCGACCGCGTTGTGCGGCCTGTTGTGCTCGTCGCTTTGAATCAGCTAAGGTTTTTTCCATGATCACTCTTTCGCATGAGCCTGACCCCGAGTCGCACAAGCTGCAGCACTTCCCCGATGCCTGTCTTTTGGTCGTAGCAAGCCCGATTGGTAACCTTTCGGATCTAAGCCCGCGTGCTGTCCAGGCGCTTTGTCATGCCAGCCTGATTGCCTGTGAAGACGCTCGCGTCAGCCGCAAACTCTTTGACGCCTTAGGTATCCGACCCGACACGGTCAGCATTGAGCAACACCGAGAAACACAAGCATTACCGAAGATCTTGGCGCATTTGACCGCTGGCAAGCGCTGCGCCTTATTGAGCGATGCGGGAACGCCTGCCATTAGCGATCCCGGTTTTCGGGTGGTTGCCGCGGTGCGCGAGGCAGGTTTTGTGGTCCTGCCCATCCCAGGGCCGAGCGCGTTTGTTGCCCTTGCAAGCGTCAGTGGCTTTCACGCAGGGCCGATATGGTTCGAAGGCTTTTTGCCTCAGCGTGAGCAGGCGGCTGCCTTAAGACTTAGCGCTTTGCTTGCGCTCAGAGCCCATCTTGCAATATACGAAGCACCCCACCGGATTACAAAAACCGCAAAACTACTTGCCAAACTTGCTCCATCCCGAAAGCTTTGCGTTGGGCGCGAATTGACCAAACGCTTCGAAGAAAGTGTGGTCTTCACAGCCCAAGACCTCCCGAAATGGCTTGAGTCCACAAGCCATCGAGAGCGCGGCGAATTTAGCCTGTTGATTGCATCTGATCACAAGCCAAGCTCATCATCCGAAGACTCGCAAGTCGACCGTGATGATGAGGTTCAAGCACCCACAAAGACCGAAGCTTGTTACAACATTGAGGGGCGGGCCTTGCTCGAGGCATTGCTAACCGCCACAGCGCCTGCACAAGCTGCCCGCTTGGCCCAGCGCCTTACCAAAGATCGGAAGACCGACTGGTACCAAATGGCCGTCACGCTACGGGCCAATCGCGAAGAGCCTGCTCAGAAATAGCAAAGCTATGAGCGCTTGCTCAGCCGCAAAGCGATCAGCGCTTGCTCAGTAATCCTTGCCAGGCAATAAAAGCTCGATTTCGACTTCAGCCGAGCCCTGACGAACCATACCGAGTCGTTGCGCGGCGGCATAGGACAGATCAATCTCGCGATCACCGATAAACGGACCCCGGTCGTTGACCCGCACAATCACCGATCGCCCATTGGCAAGATGCGTCACTCTGACATAGCTTGGCAAAGGCAGGACACGATGGGCCGCACTCATCGCATACATATCGTAGGGCTCGCCGTTAGAGGTATTGCGTCCGTGGTATCGACGCCCATACCAGCTTGCAATGCCTCGGGCCCGATAAGCACGCCACTGGCGCATCGGAATATGCAACACACCATCCTGCTCATAAGGACGATTAGCCCATCGATGCATGGGCTCGCGTTTTGGCACCGCGTCCGGGATGGCTTCGATTTCTGCCAAAGGACGATCGCCAGGGCCATCGTCCTTATAGTAAGCGCCTGCTGTCGGGCCAGGTGAAGCTTGCCGTTCCCCACCCTGACGACCCGACTGGACCTCTATGTCTGGTCGCTGAAGTTTCTTGGGGCTTGAGCAAGCGCCAAGAGCCAGGGCCAATAAAAAGACAAAGCGCTTAAGACTTCGCACTTCGCCGGTTGCGACGTTCGATCGAAAGCAACTCATCCACCACAGCGAGTGCTTGCTGATTGGAACCGGCCATGCTCGGTGCTGTGAGATATTTACCTGCAACGCCAAGGGCCGGGACACCTTCAAGACGGTAGGCCTCTGCTAGCTGGGCTGCGCGCTTCATCCGGGTACGCACCCCAAACGAGTCGAAGGCATCCTGGAAAGCTTTTGCTTCAACGCCGTGACGGCTGATCCAGTCGGCCATTTGCTGGGCGTTTTGAAGACTGACCTTGTCTTTATGGACCGCTTCAAACACCTTGTCGATCAAACTGAGCTTATTGAGCGCCTCAAGACTGTAGTAAAGCTGTTGAAGTTGATCGCGCCAAGGCACATGAACTTTCCGAAAGGCCACATCCGCAGGTAATTTGGCTACCCAAGCCTTTAGCGCAGGCTCCAAGGTGTAGCAGTGCGGACAGCCAAACCAAAAAAATCCCAGCACATCGATGCGATCTGCTGATTCCTGCGGCGCCTGTGCTTGCAAGACTTTATAGTCTGCCCCTTCGCGCGCATTGGCCGCCAAGGCCACTTGCGGGGCAAATAGGTTTGTCCCGACCACCGATAATGTGGGAAAAGCTGTGATCAAGCTCGCGGCCTTTTGGAGCAGATCACGCCTGCTCGATTTTGTGTCGATACGAGTGAGCCTGCTGCGCTGCTTGGCGCTTCCCCGGGCTTTTGCAGGTGGGCATTTGCCATCAACAATGGGTTTAGACATATCCAAGAATCATCAAGGTTGTTTGACAATCACCGCATCCACACCGGCCTCAATCAGGCGGTTTCGGGCACGGTTAATCTCGTCACTGCGATAAAAAGGCCCTAAGCGAACACGATACATGAAGGCGCCGGCAGACTCCGACTTGACCACCCTTGACTCAAGGCCAAGCAAGGCAAGCCTTGCTTTAAGCGCTTCTGCGTCGGATAAAACCTTGAAAGCACCTGCTTGGACGTAATTAGCCCCGGCCGCAGTGCTTGGCTGTTTAGGCTCAGTGCTAGCCACCGAACTAGACGATTTTGCTTCGCCCGACGCGCGCGCTTCGCCCTTTCGCTCCTCAGGCCTCGCATCACCGGCTTTCGGGTCGTTGAGCAAGGCCTCGGCACGCTTGGCGTCAGCTGCTGCCCGACGCGAATCAGCAGGGCGCGAAGCTTCGCTTGCGGCTGGCGCCTCTTTACTGGCTTCGTCATCGGGCTCAGTCGCTGGGCTATCGGCCTTTGCGTCTTCGCGCCGCTCGACCCTTGAGCGTGGATACATCGAGATGTTGGGGTCAGGTGCGTCAGCAATCGACTTGGCTCCGGGCGCGCGCTCGAGTGGTTTACTCACCTTATCAATAAAGGGTATGGGCGACTTGGCAACAAAAAGTGCCACACCAACAGCGATGACCAGACCAAGCAACAAGCCCACCAAAAACCCGCCAAAGGTGCCGCCTTGCTGAGCTTTGATTCGCTTTGCGTCCACTACATCGACTCCGGTGCGCTCACACCCACCAAGGATAAGCCTTGACGCAAGACCTGAGCAATACAGCCAAGCAGCACTAATCGCGCCTCGCGCAAGGCTTGATCCTCGACCAAGAAGCGATCGGCGTTGTACCAAGCGTGAAAGGCCGATGCGAGCTCACGCAAGTAAAAGGCTATCGCATGCGGAGCAAGTTGCTCGGCAGCTTCTTGAACCTGACTTGGCCAGCGCGCCAGCAAGGCGCACAAAGCCAACTCGCGCTCGCTGCTTAAGCGCTCGATCCCTAAGTCCGCCATGTGCTGCGCCTCAACCCGATGCGCTTGCCAGTCAAACTGCTGTTGCGCCTGCCGAAGCACCGAGCAAATTCGGGCATGGGCATATTGCACATAGTAGACTGGGTTTTCGTCGCTTCGCGACAGGGCCAAATCCACATCAAACTGAAACTCGCTGTCGGCCCGACGCGAAATCAGAAAGAAGCGCACCGCGTCGCGACCGCGCTGTGGATCACCGTCGCCGCTCCAATCCATAAGATCGCGAAGACTTACATAACTGCCGGCACGCTTGGAAATCTTCACTTCCTGGCCGCCACGCATCACCGTCACCATTTTATGCAAGACATAGTCGGGAAAATGGAGGTCAATGCCTTCATCAAGCGCTTGCAAACCTGCTCTTACCCGGGCGACCGTCCCGTGGTGATCCGAACCCTGAATATTGATTGCGCGTTTGAATCCTCGCGCCCATTTATGGCGATGGTAGGCAACATCAGGGACAAAATAAGTGTAACTCCCGTCGCGTTTGCGCATCACTCGATCTTTGTCATCGCCAAAGTCGGTGGTCCGCAACCACAAGGCGTCATCAAGCTCGTAGCAATGCCCTCGCTCGTTTAGTCGTTGAACGACCGCATCGACGGCCCCTTCTCGATACAAGGACGATTCGAGAAAATAAACATCAAACGCCAAGCCAAAGGCCTGAAGGTCAAGGTCTTGTTCGTTGCGAAGATAAGTGACCGAAAACTGCCTGATTGCATCAACGTCTGAGGGGTCGGCCTTAGCAGTGACTGTTTCGCATTGCCTCGCTGTGACGCTTTGTCCGTCCTTGTAAGCCTTGGCGATATCCAAAATATAGTCGCCACGGTAGCCATCAACTGGAAAAGCAGCATCGTCTGGCTCGATGCCTTGAAGCCGCGCCTGAACCGATCGCGTTAACTGCTCGATTTGGGCACCAGCATCGTTATAATAAAATTCGCGCTGTACTTCATAGCCCGCAGCCTCTAAGAGCCTGCATATCGCATCGCCAAGTGCTGCCTGACGGCCATGGCCGACATGCAGCGGGCCTGTCGGGTTTGCTGACACAAACTCAACCAGCACTTTGCCGCGGTCGCCAATCGTAGTCCGACCAAACGCTTCACCTTGCTCAATCATGGTTTGAAGCACAGCCTGCTTGGCTTTCAAGCTTAAGCGCAAATTGATAAAACCAGCCCCTGCCACTTCGGCGGTATCAATCAAGCCTCGCGACTCACGGTCGGCATACACCACAGACGCCGCTAATTGCTCGGCAATGTCACGTGGCTTAAGTCTGAGCACTTTGGCGCATTGCATCGCCAGGCTACAGGCCAAATCGCCATGTGATGACTGCCTCGGCGCTTCAAGCTTTGCAGGGGGAAGCACTTGCCCATTGGCAAGCGCATCTTGACTAGCTGCCAGGGAAAACGCAGCCTTATCGAATAAGTTGGTCAGGTAAGCGAGGTCTTTTTCGAGCATACCGCCCATTGTACCCAGGGTGGCAGACTCGGGCACCCGGTTTGACGCATGCCCGGCGCGGCTAACGATCAGCCAATTGCGCTTGCCGATTTCGCCTGAGCACGCAAAAGATGCTTCTGGATCTTCCCCGTACTCGTTTTGGGCAGCTCCACAAATCGCAGCTCGCGTGGGCATTTGAAACCTGCCAAAAGACGCTTGCAATGATCGATCAATTCCTGCGCTTCGATGTGCATGCCAGGCTTGAGTTCGACAAAGGCAAGCGGTGTCTCGCCCCATTTAGGGTCGGGCTTGGCAACCACCGCGCAGGCCATGACCGCAGGGTGTCGATACAGCGCATCTTCAACCTCGATCGAAGAAATATTTTCCCCGCCAGAAATAATGATGTCTTTGGCCCGGTCTTTAAGCTTCACATAACCGCTGTGGTCAACCACGCCGAGATCGCCCGTGTGAAACCAGCCTCCTGCAAATGCCTTGTTTGTCGCATCAGCGTCTTTCAAGTAGCCCTTCATGACGATATTGCCGCGAAACATCACCTCGCCCATGCTCTGGCCATCTTTCGGAACCCTTTGCATGGTTTCTGGATCCATGACGGTCAGCCCAGCTTGCAAGGGATAACGAATCCCTTGGCGAGCATTTCGCTCGGCCCGTTCACCAAGGCTCAGTTCGGCCCAATCGTCTTGCTTGGCACAAACCGATGCCGGTCCGTAAACCTCGGTGAGCCCATAAACATGGGTGAGGTCAAAGCCCATCGCCTCCATACCTGCGATCATCGCCGCTGGGGGCGCTGCGCCTGCGACCATGCAAGAAACCCGATGATGGATACCCGCTCTAAGACTTTCAGGCGCGTTAATCAGCATGGCATGAACAATCGGGGCAGCACAGTAGTGGCTCACCCGATGCTCGCCGATGAGTTGGAAAATCAAGGCAGCGTCGACCTTGCGAAGACAAACATTGACCCCTGCAAGCGCTGCAATCGTCCAGGGGAAACACCAGCCATTGCAATGAAACATCGGCAAGGTCCACAAGTAGACCGGATGTCGGGGTATGGACCAGGCTAGTACATTGCTTAGCGCATTTAAGTAAGCGCCGCGGTGATGAACCACAACACCCTTGGGATGACCCGTGGTACCGCTGGTGTAGTTCAAACCAATCGCATCGGTCTCAAACTCGGGTGGACAGTAGACAAAAGGCTGGGCACAAGGCTTTACCAGCCATGCATCAAAATCTTCGATGCAGGGTTGCGCATGTGACCGCGCTCCAAGCGATGCGCCGCCTGGCTCGGCCCTGTCCGGGTTTAATGCTTTGAGCTTAAGTGGTTGGCCCAGGGCTTCTTGTTCTTGAACGTAGACAGGATCTAACACACGAACACATCGGGGAAGCGGATGCTTGGCCTTTTCGTTAAGCAGTTCCAAAGCCGATAGCACCACAGCTTCATACTCAGCGTCATAAAAAAAGAGTTTTGATTCACTATGCTCAAGAATGTAGGCCACAGTGGCCGGATCGAGCCGGGTGTTGATGCAATTAAGCACAGCCCCAGTCATTGGCACTGCAAAATGCGCATAAATCATCGCCGGGATATTAGGCAGCATGACCGCAACCGTATCGCCGACACCAAGTTGCTGAGCCTGTATGCCTGCTGCCATTTGTTGACAAAGCTTTTGAACGACTGCCCAGCTTTGGCGGATATCGCCATGAATCAGGGCAAGTCGATCGGGATAGGCTTCGGCGGCCCAGTCAAGAAAATCGATCGGGGTTAATACCGCGTAGTTCGCAGGGTTTGGATCTAAATGTTCGCGATAAGGGTTGGGTCGACTAGGCATCACTGTCTCCAGGTTTTCAGCTCTATCTTAAGTGTTGTCGCACGCAGAAGTGAGCAGACTTCATCTTGTCTAATCGTTGCGTCGCCCCCATGCTAGCAAAGCGTAGTGTCTTAGCATGACAGCTTTTATCCCCGGAGATCCCCCATGTCGGTCCAAGCCCTCACAGCAGAACAATTCAATCAAACCATTACCGACCACAGTACCGTGGTCATCGACTTTTGGGCACCATGGTGCGGGCCTTGCCGAGGCTTCGCGCCTGTTTTTGAGGCAAGCGCCAAAGAGCATCCCGAGATTAAGTTTGTCAAAGTCAATACTGATGAGGAAAGCGACTTAGCAGGTCACTTCGGTATTCGCTCGATCCCAACGTTGATGGTGTTTCGTGACCAAGTCATTGTTTTTCAGCAGGCAGGCGCGCTGCCCAAACAAGCGCTGAACGACTTACTCGAACAAGTCCAAGCGCTCGATATGGAAACCATCAAACAAGAGGCTAAGCCTTATGAAAGCGGCTAAGTGATCTCAGCGAAGCGATGCCACTTAAGCGATCAGCCAGGCCATATCCCCTAAATGAGTTTGGCCATCGCCTGAAAGCCAGCTTCTAAGTCGTCAATCAAATCCTGAGGATCCTCCAAGCCGATATGAACTCGCAAGAGCGGTCCCTCTTGCCAGGGCTTGGCGCTTCTTAGTGCGCTCAGGCGTCCGGGCATGATCAAGCTCTCAAAGCCGCCCCAGGAATAACCCATGCCAAAGTGGCGGCGTCCCTCACATAGCGCAGCTAGAAGCCGCGCCGCTTGCGGATCCTCGGGTCCGTTTGCGGTTTCAGCAAGGCCCCAATAAGCAGGGTCAAGCACAAAACCAAATAAGCCGCTTGCACCTTTGAAGTCACGTCTAAATAAGCCATGCTGGGGATGCGAGGCGAGTGCAGGATGAATCACCCTTGCAATCCCTTGGCGTTGTTCAAGCCATTGCGCAACCCGCAGGGCCGATTGCTCATGGCTGCGCATACGCACTGCAGCCGTGCGAAGACCACGCAAAACCAAGTAGGCGTCATCGCCACCCACACAAATCCCAAAATCACGCTGTGTCTTCCACAAGGCGGGCCACAAAGCCTCGCGGACCACCGTGGCACCCATCAAAACATCCGAGTGACCGCTCCAATATTTAGTTAGCGGTAACACCGATGCATCCACACCCCAGTCAAAGGGATTGGCCATGATCGGCGAAGCCCAGGCATTGTCAATCACCGTGAGCACTCCACGCCCTTTTGCCATTGCGGCAATAGCAGGGACATCTTGAATTTCAAAGGTGTAGCTTGCTGGGCTTTCAAGGTAAATCAAGCGCGTGTTTGGCAGGAGCATCGCTTCAAGTGCCTCGGCACTCGCATCGGGACTGTAAAAGCGGGTACTTACACCCCATTGAGCGAGTACCGATTGGCAGAAATTCCTTGTTGGCCCGTAGACCGAGTCAATCACCATTAAGTCATCGCCAGGCTTAAGCAAAGCCATCAACAGTGTAGCAATCGCTGACAGTCCCGAGGGCGCAAGACATGCGCGGGTTGCATGGCCTGCGCCTTCGATGTGCTCAAGTGCATCCATCAGCGCTGCGGTGGTCGGTGTTGAAGCGGTGGCATAAGTACTTGCACCTTTATCACCGCGCGCCACAGCCTGAGCGCGTTGAGCGGCCTCCTCAAGACTGTCAAAGAGTACGGTCGAAGCACGAAACACCGGTATGTTTGCCACCCGTGTTTCGCTCTCAATCGACCGTGCGACATGGATGGTTAAGGTGTCGGGCTTTAACATCATTTAGTCTCCATCGCATCGGAATGTGCAAAACCAACATTCAATCATGCTTTTGCATGGACTTCATCGTTCCAATTGCTGACAAATTGTTTGGATCATCAAGCATTTGGGTCCGGCAATCCACTAAATGGTCTTGGAGGCGCACAAGTCAGCGATTAGATTGAGGCCTCAGACGACTCCACGACAACTAGGATGAATTTCGATGCATGATTGGCTCATCAAGGGAGCCTTGCTCTTTGACGGCAAGGGCTCTGCGCCCATGGAGGCCGACCTTGCCATGGCGGGCGGGGTGATCTCAGGAATTGGTAAAGACCTAGGCGCTGCAAGGCAAACGATGGATGCCCGCGGCCTTTTTTTGGCGCCAGGCCTTATTGATTTACACACCCACTATGACGCACAAGCGCTCTGGGACCCTAGCTTGTCACCTTCGTGCAGCCTTGGTGTAACAACGGTGGTTGCTGGCAACTGTGGCTTTGGAATCGCCCCCAATCGACCGAAGCACCGTGATTTGCTTCTGAAGAATCTCTCGGTCGTTGAGGGCATGGACCTTGAGGCCTTGCGCGCCGGGGTTCAATGGTCGTTTGAGTCGTTTGAAGAATATTTGGTTGCGCTTAGAAAAGCCAAGCCCTGGCTCAACATGGCCGTCTTTGCTCAGCACTCCACAATACGCACAGCGGTCATGGGTGAGGATGCTTCGCACCGAGCCCCAAGCACGTACGAACTTGAGCAAATGCGACATGAAGTTGCGCGCGCCCTACGCGCAGGCGCGATCGGCTTAGCTTCTTCGTTCTCGCCCAATCACAGCGGTTGGCAGGGTGCGCCGATGCCTTCGACCGTTGCGGATCACCAGGAGTTGCAATCGCTCATCGAGGTACTCGGCCAGGAACAACGTGGTGTTTTCATGATGGCTACAGGGCCACGTGTTACGCCTGAAGAGCTTGCTAGTTTTCACACGCTTACCGGGGCACGGATGTTTTTGTCGACCGTACTCACGATGTATAACGATGATAAACCCGAGCTTGGGTTGAGTTATTACGAGCGCGTTGCAGCGTTGCAGGATCAGGGCCGTGAGGTTTATATCCAGACAAGCTGTCAACCATTGAGTTTTGAGTTCAATTTGTTAGATCCTTATCTACTTTATAGCCACCCAAGTTTTGCGGGCATCAAAAGTGCCGATGAGGCTGGCAAGCGTTCTCACTATGAGAGCGAAGCGTTCAGAAAGGCATTCAAACAAGATCTAAAAAATCCTGCTGTTGGCGTTTTGTTTAGCGGCCGCTGGGACAGGATTTTTGTTGGCCATGCCTCACATCCAAAAGTACAGCGCTTTGAATCACAATCGATTGCTGCCATTGCAGCCTGTTGTGGCCAGGATCCGGTCGATTGCTTTTTCGATTTGGCCTTGATGGACGGCTTGCAAACCGAGTTTTTAGCGCAGTTATTTAACGCTAACGACGACGGCGTTCAGCAGTTGATTTCTCATCGAGCCGGCCTGATCACGCTTTCGGACGCTGGTGCACACTTGAAGTTTATGTGCGATGCCGGCTACGGCTTACATTTTTTGGGGCATTGGGTGCGCGATCGACAGGCCATGAGCTGGTCTCAAGGCATTGCAAGGCTGACCTCAGAGCCTGCGCAGCGTTACCGGATAGCAAAGCGTGGGCGGCTTGAGCTTGGTTGCTGGGCAGACCTGATGCTTTTTGATCCCATCCAAGTGGGTATAAGTCCTGTACAACGGGTGTCCGATTTACCCGCTGCGCCTGGCCACAAGCCTGCCTCTCGCCTGATTCGACGACCGCAAGGGCTTGCAGGCGTGTGGGTCAATGGCACCCGGGTCTTTGATGGTCAACAATCCATTGATGGCTTGGTTGGACCAGGTCAAGTTTTAGATCAATTTCATTGGGGTATGCAGCCATGAATGTTCTCAAGGCCGTTAAAAACTCAGGCGTTAAACATCAGCGCCGAGCATTGCTTTGCAAAGCGAGTGCTCTTGGCGCAGGCTGGCTCGCTGCGCCTTTACTTGCAGGCAGTATGGCAAGCACAGCCCAAGCCCAAACGAGCTGGCCCACGAAACCCATCCGCATGGTGATTGCTTTTCCACCCGGCGGGCCGACCGACATCGTCTCAAGAATTATTGCAAGTGAACTTGCTCGCTTACTTGGTCAGCAGGTCGTGGTTGAAAACCGCCCTGGTGCAGGCGGCAATCTTGGCGCAGAACAAGTCGCACGTGCAGCAGCAGATGGCTACACCATTTTCTATAACACTTCGGCGATAACGATTGCCCCGGCGCTTTACAGCAAACTCAACTATGACCCGCTCAAGGATTTTGCTGCGGTAGGGCTTGCGGCAACCGTCCCGCTAGTCTTGGTCATCAATCCGCAGGTACCGGTAAAGAATTTGCGTGAGTTTGTCGACTGGGCCAAGGCTCGGAAAGGCCAGATTAACTTTGGCTCTTCGGGTTCGGGGACCATCACGCATCTGGCGGCCGCACAACTTGCCAAGGATGCTGGCTTTAGCGCCACCCACGTGCCCTACAAGGGCAGCGCACCAGGGATGCTTGATTTAGCGAGTGGGCAGGTGCAATTCATGGTTGACACCATCAATTCAACCTTGCCCATGATTCGTGATGGCAGACTGCGCGCACTGGCTGTCGCAACAAGCAAACGTTCCTCGGTATTGCCCGAACTGCCAACCATCGCTGAGAGCCTTATCCCAGGCTTTGAGATGAGTGCTTGGCAGGGTATCGTTGTGCCAACCGGCACCCCAGCTTCGATTATTTCCCGCTTAAATACCGAATTGCAAAAAGTGCTCGCCTCGTCTGAAGTACGCAGCAAATTGCTTGCATCGGGCACTGAGATCTTGGGTGGTTCGCCAGAGCAATATAGCTCGTACATCCAACAAGAGCTCAAGCGTTTTGCCCAGCTTGCCCGCGAGGCTGGCGCGCGTATCGATTAATCACCACAAGGGGCGGATCTTGCAACTTATTCCCCTGTCACCAGCACTCGGCGCTGAAGTTCATGGGATCGACTTATTAAACATGAACGATTCCTTGCTTGCGTCGATACATGCGGCCTTTCTTCGTTATGGCGTGTTGGTATTTCGAAAGCAATCGCTCGACCCTCAAAGCTTTTTGTCCTTTGCACAATGTCTTGGCGAGCCCATCGAGTATCCCTTTGTCAAAGGTCTTGATGCCTTTCCTCAGATTATTGAAGTCAAAAAGCTCCCCGATGAAACGCTGAACTTTGGGGGGATCTGGCACTCCGACACCACCTACCTGCCTCAACCCCCCAAAGCGACGCTGCTACTTGCGCGCGAGATACCTGCTGTTGGTGGTGATACAGAATTTGCATGCCAGCATCATGCCTATCTTGGCCTGTCAGAGGGATTGCGCAAAGTCTTGCTTGGCTTAAGCGCAGTCAGCAGTTCAGCCAAAGCTGATGTTTCAAGGACCCGTGAGGATCGGCTGCGCGATGCGGGTAAGGAGCAAGCGAAAGCCGCCCTTGAAGCCTCGCACCCAGTCGTTCGCAAACATCCCGAAACCGGACAGGCCGTGCTGTATGTGAATATTGCCCATACGGCACGTTTTGAAGGCTGGAGCGACGAAGAGAGCGCAAGCCTTTTGCAGTGGCTGCACCAGCATCAAGTTCGTAGTGAATACCGCTGCCGCGTACGATGGGAAGTGGGAAGCCTCACACTGTGGGATAACAGACGCGTCTTGCACTATCCAGTAAACGACTATCACGGCTACAAGCGCCTGATGCATCGCATTACGCTGGCAGGCGATCGCCCCCTTGCCTTCTCGAGCCACTGAGCACATGGGATGTGCGTCACTCAATAGCACGACTTAGACCCTCTTACTTGCTCAGGTAAATCAGCAATAAGTCTTGCTGGCAACGCATAGTGTGGCGATGATTGCAATCAGCCTTAGGCGTGGCGCTGTTTATTGGTGGTGCACTTGCGGAAAGAGCGCTGCACAGCCTTTTTGTGATGGTTCACACGCCAAGGATGCATGGCAGCCCATGCGTTTTGAGTCAACACGCGATGAGCTGGTTTACCTTTGCAGTTGTAAGAAAACCAAGCGAGCACCTTTTTGTGATGGTAGTCATAACACAGAAGATTTGCCAGCAGACCGATCTTAATATGGCAACGATGTATTCATGATATCCGTCGACCGGCATCAAGGCCTCTTCACCCTACAACTGTGCCACGCCGAGCGCGGTAATGCGCTGAGTGTCGCGATGGTCCAGGCGATACAGCAAGCCGTCGATGAGGCCATCGCAGACGCTGGCGTTCATTCCCTACTTTTTTCGAGCAGCGCCCAACACTTTTGCACAGGCTTTGATCTTAGCGGGCTTGACGATCTCTCCGATCAAGACCTCATCGAACGGCTCATGGCCATTGAACACTTACTGCAAAGTATTTGGTACGCCCCTATGCGTTGTGTCGCCCTTTGCCAAGGCAGGGCTTGGGGCGCCGGCGCTGACTTATTGGCCGTCTGCGACGAAGCCTGGCTTGGAACAGAAGTTAGCATCCGCTTTCCCGGCGTTGGTTTTGGTCTGATTTTGGGTACTCGGCGCCTTGGAAGCATTGTCGGAACTGCTCGGGCCATGCAATGGCTAAGTGGTGGGCTAAGCGTGGATCAAAGCCAAGCGATTGCCAGTGGTTTTGGTAGAGCTAGCCCTGACACGAATGCCTATGCCTACTTGGTTGACATGCTCAAGCAGCCGCCTTTGGCTGATCGCAAGACCATGGAGCAATTACGGCAGCAATTGCGGCCCGATTACCGCCAGGCCGACATGGATGCGCTCATTGCTTCTGCAAGTTTGGGTAGCATCAAACAACGCATCGTGGCCTATCGAGCGCTAACTTTGGCGAATCGTCCCCAGCGCAAGTAGCTCGGCAATACGCTCTTCACTGAGTCCAGCCTCAGCGAGCGCCTGCCTAGTATGCTCGCCAAGGCGCGGTGCAGGATGGCGTAAAAGCCCAGGTGTTTCGCTAAGTTTTGGAACAATGCCAGGTTGTGTAAGTGCATAGGCTTCACGGGCCGTTGATCGGATTAGCATGTCACGGGCTTGATAATGCGGATCTTGTGCAATATCTTGAGCGTTGTAAATTCTACCGGCTGGCACCGAAGCTTCGTGAAGCTGGTCTAAAACGCTCTCAACTGAGCGCTCCGCTGTCCACGATGCGATCGCCTCATCGAGCCTCGTGACTTGGGCAACCCGTCCTGCGTTGTCCTGTAGCGCCCGATCATGTGCCAAATCCTCGCGCCCAATGGCTGTCATCAATCGCCTGAAAATGCCATCGCCATTGCCTGCTATCAAAACAAGACCGTTATTGCAACGATATGCATTGGTTGGGGCAATGCCAGGCAGCGCACTGCCCGAAGGCTCACGAACCAAACCCGTCACGCTGAACTCAGGAATCAGACTCTCCATCATGTTGAAAACCGACTCGTACAAAGCGACATCGATAACCTGGCCTTTTCCGCCGCGCACTTCGCGCTCGCGCAAAGCCATCATGATCCCAATCACCCCGTGTAATGCCGCAAGCGAGTCGCCAATGGATACACCAACCCGCACTGGTATTTGACCAGGCTCGCCGCTTAGATAACGCAAACCTCCCATCGCCTCGCCGATCACACCAAAGCCAGGCCGATCCTTATAAGGACCAGTCTGCCCGTAGCCTGAGATCCGCAGCATGATCAAACCGGGATGGTTTTCACTTAACCGCTCATAGCTAAGCCCCCACTGCTCAAGCTGCCCCGGACGGAAGTTTTCAATCAGCACATCACAGTCGCGCACAAGCTCGCGCACCAAGGCTTGACCCTCGCTTTGCCTCAAGTCAATCGCAATCGAGCGCTTATTTCGTGATTGTGATTCCCACCAAATCGAGTTGCCATCTTTCAAAACCCGCCAGTTGCGCAAGGGATCACCTCCGTCTGGAGCCTCGATCTTCAACACCGAAGCGCCGAAATCGGCTAAGACCCGGGCACAAAATGGGCCTGCGATCAGTTGACCCAATTCAAGGACACGCAAGCCAGCCAGTGGAAGCTTCGAAGCTTTTGCGTCATGGTTCATCGGAGCAGCGTTTGGGCTTGAATGCGACATACTTATGGTTTCCCTATGCGACATTGGATAATTCAAATGGTGGCAAAGCAAAGTCTGACACCGGAATGACGGCTAAAGCGATGAGTGTTACACCTGCAGACCCAAACCTTGTCCCAAAAGCTTCAAAAATGCCCCTACCCAGCATCTCCACTTGTGGGGATCAATGGATGATGGTTGATTGGCACGACCATCCAAAGGCAAATCAAGCAGCACGTAGTTTGGCGGCACTTTTGCGGCAAGAGCCGCAGGCCTTTTGCGATGAAGTCGTCGCTGGCGTGCGCACGCTGGCGATGCGGCTCCCAGAAACAAGAGGCTTACAAAACCCGAATCAGGCAGCCTCATGGCGCGAGCAAGCGCAGGCATGGCTTAGCGAGAAGGCAAAAGAGGCTTTGTGCTGGCCAGCAGCCGAGGGGCGATTACAAGTTCTGCCGGCTTGCTATGAACCACCGCTTGCCCCAGATCTAGTCTTTGTCGCTGAGCGTTGCGGTTTGTCAGTGAGTGATGTGATCCGGCATCACTTGGAAAGCGAGCTTGTTGCTGAGGTGATCGGTTTTATGCCTGGATTTGCCTATTTAGGGGGCTTGCACCCGGCGCTGAAGCTGCCAAGACGGGATTCGCCCCGACATAAGGTTCCCGAGGGAAGTATTGCGATTGCTGGCAATCAATCCGCAATTTATCCAAGTTCAACGCCAGGCGGTTGGCACTTGATTGGCTCGTGCCCACTTCGCTTGTTTAGACCGTTATGCGACCCGCCCGCTTTGATTCAAGAGGGCGATCGCATCCGCTTTGAGCGGATCTCACTCGAAGCCTTCGAGCAACAATGGAGCCATCGGTGAAGCCATCGCTCAAGGCCTCGGGACCAAACAGGCATAAAGTCTCGACAGATGTTGCCACCAAAAGCGCTGAGAAGATGTCAGAAAGGCTGTCAGTGACAGACAAGCGGCCGTCCAGTAAAGCCAAAGGCCACGATGCAGCAAAACTTTGTATCCGTAAAGCGGGGCTTCTCACCACCGTTCAAGACCAGGGACGCTCACACATGGCGCACTGGGCCCTTTCAAGAGGTGGGGCTGCCGACCCGATGGCGGCAAGACTTGCCAATTTATTGGTCGGTAATCACCCTGATGAGGCCGTCATCGAGATTACCGGGCCGGGGCCTCAAATCTACAGCCCCTGCGACCTTTGGATGGCCAGTTATGGCGCTGAGCACGAGCTTGTTCTGCAAGAGCTTGCCGGCCGCCCGCTGCGCAAAGCCATGGTTTTGCCCCTGCATCGACCTTTGTTTATCCCGGCTGGCAGCTTGCTTCAGTGGCGCGCGCCTCGTCAGGGATGGCGTAGCTGGGTTGCCTTCGCAGGTGGACTTCAAACGCCGCTGGTTCTGGGTAGCCGTAGCGCTCATCTTGCAGCAGGCATCGGCGGACAACGTCTTGAGGCGCAGGATTTACTTGCGCTGAATCCTGAAGTAGAGGGGATTAGCGTGCAACGGGCTCTAACCGCACTTGGGGGCGAACTCGGGCAACGCGCAACATATCATGGCGAATGTGCTTGGCCACGCTGGCGCATTGCATCGACGATTCCCGATGGTTGGCCCTTGCTCGACGTGCCGGTCATCAAGGGCAGACATTGGGCCGCGCTCGACCCCGCCGAACAGCAGGCCCTGATGGATCAAGTCTGGAAAGTCAGCTCGCAAAGTAACCGGCAGGGCCTAAGGCTAGAGGCACACGGCGAGGGCAGGCCTTTAAACACAGCCAGCCTGCCCCAGCTTGCGAGCGAGGCTGTTCATCTTGGCACGGTTCAGTTGCCACCAGCTGGCCTGCCAGTGATTCTTATGGGTGAGCATCAGACTACTGGGGGCTATCCGCGGGTGCTCGAAGTGGCTTCGGCCGCCT
The DNA here is from genome assembly GCA_900299025.1 of Burkholderiaceae bacterium. Taxonomy (GTDB): domain Bacteria; phylum Pseudomonadota; class Gammaproteobacteria; order Burkholderiales; family Burkholderiaceae_E; genus UBA3064. Next base: position 1,067 of record OMIE01000162.1, on the reverse strand, counting down.
ATCCCATGCTCTCGCAAGCCGCCGCTGGTAACTTCATTCAGTTTCACTTAATTACGCTTGAAGAGGCTGATCGGATGTCGTACGCCATGCAAAGGCTACAAATCCGCGTCGAGCAGGCCTTGCAAGCAAAATTCGGACAACGTTTTCACGATACGGAGCATAGGCGATGAGACAAGCAGAGCACGGGCAAACGACAGCGGGCAAAGCGGTGGTCGATCTGAATGCCGATATGGGGGAAAGCTTTGGTGCCTGGACAATGGGTAACGACGCAGCGCTCATGCCGCTTATCAGCTCAGCTAATATTGCCTGTGGTTTTCATGCAGGCGACCCTTCCACGGTCCGCGCAACCGTCAATCTGGCGGCGGCACAGGGTGTGGCGATCGGCGCTCATCCAGGCCTACCCGATTTACAAGGATTTGGCCGACGCACCATGAGCATTACCCCTGATGAGGCTTACGAGCTTGTCCTCTACCAAGCAGGCGCCTTAAGTGCTTTTGCGCAAGCCGCCGGGTCGCAATTGCATCATGTGAAGGCTCATGGTGCGCTCTACAACATGGCTGCCAAAGACCGCGCTTTGTCCAAAGCCATGGCACACGCCGTGAAGGACTTGGGCAGGGGTGTGAAGATGTACGTGCTTGCTGGCAGCCTTATGGAGGAAGAGGCACGATTGGCGGGTTTGCAAGTTCGATGCGAGGTGTTCGCAGATCGCCGATACATGCCTGACGGCACCCTCACCCCCAGAAGCCGGCCCGACGCACTGATCAGTGATGAGTCCGAGTCGGTTGCCCATGTCTTGCGCATGGTCAATCAGGGCCATTTGATCGCTGTCGACGGCAGCAAGGTGCCTGTTTCGGCTGATACCTTGTGCATCCATGGTGATAAGGCAACAGCACTGCCCTTTGTGAGAGCCCTAAGGGAAGCGCTTTCGCTAGCTCGGGTCGAAGTGCGCGCCCATTAAGCGAGGACCCAAAGACTCCCATCAAGAGCCGCTCAGCAAGCGAAAAAGTTCTCAAACATGGCGCGCCCGGCAGGAATCGAACCTGCGACCCCTGGCTTCGGAGGCCAGT
>OMIE01000161.1 GCA_900299025.1 Burkholderiaceae bacterium | reverse complement strand
GGGGTCGATGGATTCGGCCTGGGACAATTGCTCGCCACGCGACAAATCCGAAAGATGATTGCGAGCTACGTGGGGGAAAATAAGGAGTTTGAGCGGCAATACCTTGCCGGGGAGCTCGAACTCGAATTCACGCCTCAGGGTACTTTGGCCGAAAAGCTGCGCGCAGGTGGTGCCGGGATTCCTGGTTTTTATACGCGTACAGGCGTAGGCACGCTAGTTGCCGAGGGCAAAGAAATTAAACAGTTTGACGGGCAGGACTATGTGCTCGAGCGATCGCTCGTGCCTGATCTCGCATTGGTCAAGGCTCACACGGCCGATCGTGCCGGAAATCTAATCTTTCGGCGAACGGCTCGAAACTTCAACCCGAATGTCGCGATGGCGGGACGTATTACCGTGGTTGAGGTTGAGCATTTAGTCGAAAAAGGGGAGCTTGATCCCGATCAAATCCACTTGCCGGGCATTTTTGTGCACCGGATTGTCGTCAATAAATCCCCCGAAAAACGGATCGAGCAACGGACAACACGTCCGGACTAATCAGCACACGGAGGCAAGCATGGCCTGGACACGCGATGAAATGGCTGCGCGCGCGGCGCAGGAACTTCAAGATGGGTTTTATGTCAATCTGGGTATTGGTTTGCCAACCCTTGTTGCTAACCATGTTCCGGAGGGTATGGAGGTCTGGCTTCAGAGTGAGAATGGACTTTTGGGGATTGGACCTTTTCCTCGCGAAAGCGAAGTCGATCCCGATATGATAAACGCGGGCAAACAAACAGTAACGACCTTGGCAGGCTCTGCCATTTTTTCCTCTGCCGACTCCTTTGCCATGATTCGCGGCGGAAAAATCAATCTTGCCATCCTTGGGGCCATGCAAGTCAGTGCCAGGGGCGATCTTGCCAACTGGATGATCCCCGGGAAAATGGTCAAGGGTATGGGTGGCGCAATGGACCTTGTGGCCGGAGTCGGTCGAGTACTTGTTTTGATGGAGCACACCGCCAAGCGCAAGGATGGCGGGGAAGACTTAAAGATCCTGGAACAATGTTCACTGCCTCTAACTGGACTGGGCGTTGTGAATCGCATCATTACCGATTTAGCGGTTATCGATGTGACTTCGCATGGCCTTAAGCTGATCGAATGTGCGCAAGGTGTTTCTGCTGATCTGGTTCAAAGCAAAACAGGCGCGACCCTTCTTAACTAGGTAGGGTCATGTACCGATTAACGAGCTCCTCGGACCAACATCGAACTGATGTTGTATCGGCCGATCTCCTCGGACCAACATCAAGCGGTTCGTGTCTCTCTAGCGAGCCCCTGGTAACCATTGGCGACTTTGCAGACCCAGTAAAAATGCGCTAACCATCTCTTCAAGCTCGGGGCGCAATCCGTAGGCTTGACTGCTTCGATGACTCGCTCCCCACAACATCCGCTTCGTGCTCGCTTCGTAAAGGCTGGCTGATGTGGTGATCGTGGTTACAGGGACTTGGGCCCAAACGGTGCCACCATACCAGCGACGGTAGGGACCCCAATAGCCGAGTCCCGCATGACTGACTGGCGCAAGTTGTCGGCTTTGTTGCGGGGGCATCGCCTGGAGCAATAGAACATGACTTGCCTTGGCTTGAACCACTGCGAGCTGGAGGGTTTGCTCATCGGGTGGACCACTACGATCCGGTAAGAGTCGCCATCCGGCAACAGCTGCGACACCTGATTTCCCTATGGCTTCGCTCATTAAATCCTCGCTCACGCGCGCGATGACCGCATCGGGGTGTTGGGCGAGCACCATGATTTTGCTAGCAGGTACTGGTTTGACCGCATCGTCAGTCCACTCAAGGGCAAGCTGAGGGCTTGCGCATCCAGTGAGCCCCAATACAGAGCCGATCGCCCCCACCGATGCTGCGAGGTAACGGCGACGGTAGCGATTTGCGGATTGAATGGCCTGTGCTTTTATTGCGTGCATGATTTATCGACCTTTCTCATCATCGTCAGCAAGAAGTAATTGCCTGGCCCGCTGCATTTGGTCTTCACGTCCAGGACTTGTTTGTGAAGGGGCGATTGAGCGGCGCCTTTGCACGGTCCTCCAAATTAACCCCCCGATTGCCAGGCTGACAAATGGCCCTGCCCACAAAATGGCAGTGCTCGCCTGCATTTGAGGCTTGTAGAGGACGAAGTCGCCATAGCGTTGGACGAGCCAGCGCTTGATTTGTTCGTCGCTTGAGCCCTTCGCAATTTGGCTCTGAACTTCATGACGGAGATCAACCGCCAGATCGGCGGCAGAGTCCGCAAGGCTTTGGTTTTGACAGACGAGGCAGCGGATCTCTGTGTACAGTTTTCGCAATCGCTGCTGCTGAGCCTCGTCGAGGGGAACAGGGGGTAGTTGATTGGGTAGCGCCTGGCTCATCAGCTTGTCATTCCCATGCTTAATGCTTTAATTGCTCAATCATGGGACGCAATTGCTTGTCGATGATGTCTGCGGTTAGTGGGCCTACATGCTTGAATCTGACGTTATTGTCCTTATCAATCAAAAAGGTTTCTGGTGCGCCGTAAACCCCCCATTCAATGGCAGCTTTGCCTTGTAAGTCCATGAGCACCGTCGCATAGGGATTACCCAATCTTGAAAGCCAATCACGCGACTGAGCCGGTGCATCCTTCCATGCCAGTCCTACGATTGGCAGCAGTCTTTCCGCGGCCAGCCGATTAAGAAGCGGATGTTCGACCTGGCAGCCACTGCACCAGGAACCCCAAACATTGAGAAGCCAGACCTGGCCCTTCAGATCCTTGACCCGCAGTGCTTGCGATTGCACATCAAGCACATCCAGTACTTCGAGAACTTCGCTAGGTGCGGGCTTATTAATCAGCGGCGAGGGTATCTCACGCGGGTTTCGGTCTAAACCTTTAAGCAAGAACCAAGCAATCACCAAAAAGAGCGCAAGTGGTAGTCCTGCTCTGATCCATCGGTTCATCCTGAAACCTCACCCGATCGACTCGAGACATCCATTGCAGTGGTGTTTGAGGAAGGCACGCGCTTTTTTCGGTAACGAGCATCGGCAGCAGCCCAAAACCCGCCCAGGCCCATCATCAAAACACCCATCCAGATCCAATTGACGGCGGGCTTTTTCTGCACGCGAGTCACCCATCCACCATCGACAGCCTCACCGAGTGAGATGTATAAATCGCCAAGCAAACTTCGCCTGATGCCGGCTTCGGTCATCACCATGCTCGATGCTTTGTAGCGGCGCTTTTCAGGTCGGAGTTCGCCGATGACCTGATTGTCTCGGAGCAATTCAAAGCGGACTTGAATCGCTTCATAGTTGGGACCTTGCCTGCCGCTAGTCTCGGCGTAGCGTAGGCTTAAGCGATCATCAATGGTCAGTACGTCGCCAGGTGAGAGCTTTTTTTCGATTTCGATTTCAAAGCTGTTGACCAGGGTGACGCCAAGTACAAAGGCAGCCACGCCAAGATGAGCGAGTTGCATACCCCACCATGAACCTGGCTGAAGCGCAAGCCGAGACACATCGATACCTCCCGACGGAGACTTCATGTTTTCAAGGGTCGCCAAGCCGACGCCGCCAGCGACCCATAGCGCCATCACAAGACCCAGCGCAGTCATGGGCTTATAGCTGCTATCTGCGGTTAAAGGCAGCAAAAGCCCGATCACGAGACTCGCTGCAAAAGCCCATCGCATGCGCTGAACCAGGGGTAGTACCGGCGCATCACGCCAGCGTGCAAGCGGTCCGACAGCCATCAAAAAGAGCGCGGGCAGCATCAGCGGTAAAAACACTGCATCGAAGTAGGGCGGTCCTACCGAAATTTTGCCCATATCCAGGCTATCCAGAATCAGTGGATAAAGGGTGCCGAGTAAAACCGCAAGCATCGCCACCACCATCACGATGTTATTGGCAAGTAGCATCGACTCGCGCGACATCGCGCTGTAGGCCTGACTTGCATGAACTTTGTGGGCGCGTGCGGCGTAAAGGCTAAGTGAGCCACCGATGACCATACAAAGAAAAATCAGGATGAACACACCTCGCGTGGGATCGGTAGCAAAAGCGTGTACTGAGGTCAAAACACCCGAGCGTACCAAGAAGGTTCCCAACAGACTCAGGCTAAAACTCATGATCGCGAGCAGCACGGTCCAGCTTCGAAAATTCCCCCGCTTTTCCGTCACTGCCAGTGAATGAATCAGCGCAGTGCCCGTAAGCCAGGGCATGAAGGAGGCGTTTTCAACCGGATCCCAAAACCACCAACCGCCCCAACCGAGTTCGTAGTAAGCCCAAAAAGAGCCCAAGCAAATGCCCAAGGATAAGAAAGCCCACGCAACATTGGTCCATGGTCTGACCCAGCGTGCCCAGGCGCTGTCAAATCGGCCCTCTATAAGTCCGGCGATAGCGAAGGCAAAGGCAACAGCAAAACCCACATAGCCCATGTAAAGCAAGGGCGGGTGAAAAACCATGCCAGGGTCTTGTAAGAGTGGATTGAGATCACGTCCGTTAATGGGCGCTGGAACAACCCGATCAAAGGGGTTTGAGGTGATTAGGGCAAACAAGTAAAAGCCAATACTCACAGCGCCAAGTACGGCTAAAACCCGGGCTCGCATCGCTTGCGGCAAATTGCCTGACAGGGCGGCCAACGCTGCCGTCCATGCTGCGAGCATTAAGATCCACAAAAGCATCGAGCCTTCGTGGGAGCCCCAACTTGCCGCAACCCGATACCAAAAGGGGAGGTCACGATTCGAGTGATTAGCAACCAGTTGATTGCTAAAGTCGTGACTGATAAAGCTTTCCACGAGGCAAATGAAGGCAAGCAATACCAATAAAAGCTGCCAATAAGCCGCGGGAGATGCCATGCTCATCAGACGAGCATCCCTGCGCCAAACGCCAAGACTAGGGAAAATAGCCAGGCAGATGCCACATAGCATGGCGAGTGCAAGTGCTAGGTGACCAAGTTCTGAAGTCATGGCTTTGTCGGTGCCTTCTGGAATTGCTCAGGAGTGCCCACGGGGTGGCCCGCTTTTTTCAAAGCCTCAGCAGCTTCGGGTGGCATGTAGTTTTCATCGTGTTTTGCTAGTACTTCCTTCGCCAGAAACCGGCCGTCCGCTTGCATCATGCCTTGCGCGACCACACCTGCGCCTTCCTTAAACAGATCAGGGAGGATGCCCTGGAAGTGGACTTGCACTGTTTTAGCCTGGTCAGTCACGGCAAATTGCATCTTCAGGCCATCGGTCTCGCGTTGTAAGGAGCCGGGCACGACCAGTCCGCCGATTCGAAAGCTCTTTCCTTGGGGTGCCTCACCGTTGGCAACCTGTGTCGGCGTAAAGAAGAAGACAAGATTGCTTCGAAACGCGTTAAGCACCAAGGCCGTGGCGACAACCAGGGCTGTGATCAAAGCTGCGACCATAAGGAGCCGTTTTTGTCTCGGACTCATGATGGCTCACGCTGTGATACGTCAGAACGCCCCTCGGGCGTTGAATCGATGCCTGCTTCCATACGCTCTGCCTCTTCGAGTACACGCTTTCTCTGTCTGTGCAATGCATATAACTCGATAAGTACGACCCCTGCAAACACCCCATATGACATCAGGATATAAAAGCTGTGATCTTTCAAGCTTGTGCTCCTTCACTTACCTGGGGACGCCTGCGCTCGAGGCTTCTGCTTGGTTCTTGAGTGCCTTATCCCAACTGCTTCGCGGTTCACGTTGAATGATGAGGCTGCGAACCCTGACCAGACTTGCCGCGATGCTGTAAGCCCAGGCCGCAGCGGTCATGATCAACATAGCCGTAAGCATGGTTTGCGCCATTTTGGGCGCTGCAGTCAAGGAAACGCTTGCTCCCTGATGAAGGGTATTCCACCACTTTACGGAGAAGTAGATGATGGGCACATTCACGGCACCGACGATCGACAACAGCGCGCAAGCCTTATCTGCTTTGCGATCGTCATCGATCGATGCACGCAACCCGATAACCCCAAAGTAAAGAAAGAGAAGGATCAGTTCGGAGGTGATTCTTGCGTCCCAAACCCAATAGGTTCCCCAAGTTGGTTTACCCCAAAAAGCGCCTGTCCAAAGGGCAACAAAAGTCATCCAGGCGCCGGTCGGTGCCAGCGCTTGCAGCATCATTGCCGATAGCCGTGTTTTAAGGACGAGTGCTAAAACGCCCCAAAAAGCCATCGCCAAATAAATAATCATGGACATCCATGCAGCAGGAACATGAATGAAAATGATGCGAGACGACTCACCTTGTTGCCAGTCGGTCGGCGCAACGATAAAGCCGATGTAAAGGCCAATCGAGGCAAGTACGGCCGCCATCAAAAACAAGGGCGTGACTAGATGACCTGCAAGCGGGTAGAAACGCGCAGGCGCCGCGTAGTGCGACCACCACGAACCGTTTTCAATAGCCTTCATCTCGCCCCAATCGATTCGCTCCCTTTCACGGTTTTACTGCTCAGCTCAGTCCATCGCGATTCTAATCGCTGTACTGCAAGCCCATGGTGCGAGGATTGCCGCAAGGATCAAGCCTGCCGCTAACAGTGACAGATGCGCCTCAGCCCCCAAGCTAGCAGCTTGTGCTTCCACCGCACCCGCACCGAAGACCAGCACCGGTATGCAAAGTGGGAGCATCAACAACGCCAGCAGGGCACCGCCGCCGCGTGCCGATAAGTTCAATGCCGCCGCGATCGCGCCGATGAGCGTGAGGATGGGGGTACCAAGCAACAAGCCAGCGAGCAAGACGGCGATTGCGTTGAGATCAAGACCATATTGAAGTCCAATTAATGGCGCGACCAGGCTTAAAGGCAGGCCGCTTGCTAGCCAGTGAGCAACGAGTTTGCCAAGCAAAATGCTCATCCAAGCTTCTGACTGCAAGAGCATTTGCTCAAGGCTGCCGTCCTGGGCGTCGGCTGCGAACATCCTAGGCATCGATAACAAGACCGACAGCAACGCCGACACCCAACTTACCCCGGGTCCAATCGCAAGCAAGGTTTTCGGCTCGGGTTGCATGGCGAGCGGAAAAAGGCTTGCGATCAGCAGAAAAAACACCAAGACAAGCCAGGCTTCGCTTGCTTGTCGAAGTAAAAGCCGTAAGTCGCGTTGGAGACTGGCAAGAAACATGAGGCTTTATCGTCGCCTTAAGCACTCAGTTGCAGGACAGCCGCTTTCGGTGCGTTTGGAATAGCTCCGTGTGTGGCGATGATTGCAAAGCCGCCCTGTTGCAGCAGTTGTGTGAGTAGGCTCCCCATTAAGGCCTGCCCTTGATCATCCAAGGCCGTGCTCGGTTCATCGAGTAACCAGCATAAACGTTGTTGATGCCCGGCGCCTTGTAAGCTCAAAACCAACCGACTCATCGCCAAGCGCCGTCGCTGTCCCGCCGATAAAACCGCAAAGGGCAGATGCCGTTGCTGGCCGATACCACAACGCTCCAGAGCCGATTCAAGCGCATGGTCCCCGATGGGGGCTGTGCCATAGTGATCAAGGCTAAGCTGCCAGCGCAGGTTCTCAAAGGCGCTCAGGCCATCTTTCCAGCCTTGTGCATGACCTTGACAAATCAATCGGATGCCTGAGCAACGGGCAAGGCTGGTGATCGCTTGGCCATGAAAGCTCAGCTCGGGTTCCTGGTCGAAGCTACGTAAGCCGCAAAGAGCGCGTAAGAGGGTCGACTTGCCTGATCCGTTTGGACCATGCAGCGCAAGCCATTGCCCGGGTTCAATCCAAAAACTTAGGTCGTTGATCAGTCTGCGCCGGCCCCTGGAGAGGAAGATGCGCGAAGCCTTTAGGGCGAAGTTTTCAGCGCTCACGGCTTGTAGCGCTCGCTAATGTCAAGGTGCACGGCGACCTCATCTTGCTTGCCCTCGAGTGTGAGCGACTTGGCCTGAGCAATCGGATCACCCGCTTGTCGCCCCGCAAGCCCCGATTGTGAGATATGCGCCTCAACCAAAAGCTCACCCCGAAGTGGTCTCGACGCGTCGAGTTGTTGTGCTTTCGATAAAGTGATCGCTATGGTTTTTGATCTTTCAGCATCTTCAACTTTTCCCTCAGGCTTTGCGGTTGCCCCGCCCCCACCGATCGCGCCGTCTTGCTCGATGAACCGGATGTCAGCCATGTTTGCCCGCCATACTGCAATCGGCATACGAGGGCCCTGCGCTGCACGCGCGCTCACGTATAGGACTGCTATGGGGGAGAGGTCCTTAAGCATCGCAGGCGTAATCGAAAGGGTGACCCGTATGCTTGCTGCCTCCGAGTCGCGCGGCAGGCTTTCGATCAAACCCCTGAGTTGCTCGGCTTGGGCCGATTCCTTTGGAAGGGCTGCCAGAAGTTGCTCGAGCAAGCCTCGGGCCTGGGCTTTCTCGCCGGCTTGAAAGTGTGCGGCAGCCATCAGTGAAACGACCTTAGCATCGTTAGGCTCCAAGCCAATGGCGCGCTTGAGGATGTCGTAGGGCTCCCCTTCAAAACGCTTGCCTCGCCCTAAGGCGATGGTCTCAGCAAACTCTGCAAGGCTGCGGCCGTCCTGATCAGCGCCACGCTTGAGAGCCTCGGTAAAACTCTGTGTCGATTCACTGTAATTGCCCGCAGCCTTTTGCAAGAGTGCAAGACTGAGCCATGTGTTGATGTCGTCCGGCTTTGCATGTAGGTCTCGTTGCCACTGTGCAACCTGGGCGCGATAGGCGCTCTCGTCCTTGGCAAGTTCCTCAAGCGAACGCATGCCAGCGGGGCTTTGCACCGCCGAGCCTGCACCGGGAAGCGCTAGTTCAGGGCTTCCCTTGATAAGGTAAATGGACAGCCCGGTTACGGGCAGGCTGAGTGCGAGAAAGGCAGCAAGCCAGGGTCGGCGCGGCGTCTGTATGGTCGAAGACTCTAGACGATCTGCGAGTTCTTGCGTTAGTGCTTCCTCAGCGCTATGAGCCTCGTTCGCTTGAATCAAGCCCGCCTGCAAATCGCGTTGAATCTGCCGCCGACGCTCTTTAAAGACCGCAGCGATCGCTTCGTCGCCAGGCCCTTGATCAACCGGTGGCTTTTTCCGCAGTAACGGCCAAATCAGCACAAGCGCCGTGCACAGCACAAGCGTCAGCCCAATCAATAAAAACATAAGGGTCTAGAAAAAACAATTAGGATCGCGTTCGAGCTGTACTTTTAGCTGCTCGAGATAATCAAGGCACAGCTTGAGTTGCTTGATCTCAACAAACTCGTCTGCCTGGTGGGCAACGCTAATTTGCCCTGGTCCGCAGATAATCGTTGGAATACCGGCGTTTTGCAAAATCCCGCCCTCGGTGCCGAAGCTGACGCGGCCCGGGCTATGACAGGCGCACAAAGGCATCATCGCCTTGGCGAGACGGGCATTGCCTTGCTCATCGAGGCTCGGGCTGTCGGTGATCTCCTCAATATCCACATCACTGACCGCAGCGATCGAACGCATGGAGGGTAAGAGCGTTTGCTCGCACCATTGCTTCAGTTCGGCGATAAAGGGTGCCGCTGCACGACCTGGCAGTGCGCGAATTTCCAGCATGAATTCGCAGTCTTTAGCCGTGATGTTGTGCGCGGTTCCGCCAGCGATCCGACCAACATGGATGCTCGAAAACGGAAAGTCGAATCCATCATGCCGCAGGTCTTGGCGCATCCGCTCCTGGATCGCTTGAGAACGCACAATGATTTGAGCCGCTGCTTCAACAGCACTGACGCCTTGATCTCGAAGCGAAGAGTGCACTTCAAAGCCACGAACTTTAAATCGGTAGATGGCAGCACCCTTGTTGGCAACAACCACTTGCATACTTGTGGGCTCACCGATCACACAAGCTCGCGGCGGGTGGCTGCCTTCGCGCAGTGCAGCAGCCAGTTGCTTCATGCCGCCCATATTGGTCTCTTCGTTATAAGAAAGCGCGAGATGGACTGGCGCCTTGAGCTGTGCTGAAGCAAAGCTTGGCGCTGCCTGAAGCATGCAGGCGATAAAGCCCTTCATATCTGCCGAGCCACGCCCATAAAGACGATCATCAACCTGATGAAGCTTAAAGGGGTCGCTCTGCCATTGTTGCCCAGCAACGGGCACGACATCGGAGTGGGCCGAAAGCATCAAACCGCCCTGGTCTTGCGGGCCGATGCTTGCGAAAAGATTAGCTTTGTCTTCACCGGGTGCCTTCTGGACCATAACCCGAAACCCAAGTGCCTCAAGTCGATTGGCAGCCCAATCGATAAGTGACCTATTGGATCGATGGCTTGTTGTGTCAAAGGCGACCAGCGTGGCCAAATCGTCGATGCAGTCTTGAAGATTCATTGCTTGCTCACTCGTGATGAATGATCATACGCGCTGTTGATCATTGACGCTGTTGATGCTTCCCGTCGTCGATGCTTGCCGCGGATGATTGTTGACGTTGTTGACCAGGTAAGCGCTCATTTAGAAATGCGCCAAGCAAACGCCCAGTATGCCCGGTGTGCTTTGCCAGTTCTTCCGGAGGGGCTTGCATCGTGACTTCACCGCCACGGTCACCACCTTCGGGGCCAAGATCGATGATCCAGTCGGCTTCAGCCCAAATGTCCATATCGTGCTCTACAACAACCAGGCTATGGCCTGCGTCGACTAATCGGTGAAAGACACGAATCAATTTTTCAACGTCGGCCATGTGCAGGCCAACCGTCGGTTCATCCAGCACATAAAGAGTCTTCGGCCCCTCATTGCCCTTTGCCTTGGCCAGTTCGGTAACAAGTTTGATGCGTTGTGCCTCGCCACCCGATAGGCTCGGACTTGGCTGACCGAGACTGAGGTAACCAAGGCCAACGTCTTGCAGCAGGCGGAGCGCACGATGGATTGATGGATGAGCTTCAAAACGTTCAAGGGCCTCGTCGACCGAAGCAGCGAGCACATCACCGATCGATAAGCCTTGCCAGCGCACTTCGAGAGTTGCGGGATTAAAACGTGTGCCTTTGCAGCCCTCACACAACATCTTCACGTTGGGCAGAAAGTTCATCTCGATGGTTTGCATACCCTGACCCTCACAGAGCTTGCATCGGCCGTCGCCAGTGTTAAATGAAAAACGACTCGCATCCCAACCGCGGATTCGAGCTTCTTGGGTGTCGGCAAAGAGCTTTCTGATCGCATCCCAAAATCCCACGTACGTCGCAGGGCAAGAGCGCGGCGTCTTGCCGATCGGTGTTTGATCGACTTCAAGAACACGATCGATCGCCTCGATGCCTTTCAGCCTGATGGGTCGGGCGTCCGAACTGGTATCGCCTTTGGCGCGCTGCTGCACATGTTGTAGTGCGTGTCTTAAGAGTATGTCGCGAGCTAAGGTTGATTTTCCAGATCCCGAAACACCAGTAATCACGGTAAGTCTTCCCAATGGTATGCGGGCTTCGACGTTGTGGAGATTGTGCAAACTTACTTTTGATATCTCAATACATGGATGCTTGGCGGGTATTGCTCGCCTTGGCTGCATGGGATGAAGAAGCGGTTGCCGCAAAAATTTTGCCGTCAGGCTCGATTCATGTTTTAGCACTTCGTTTGGGCTGCCGCTTGCCATCAATTGGCCGCCCAATCGACCTGCTCCAGGACCTATATCGATCAAATGGTCAGCACGACGAATGGTTTCTTCGTCGTGCTCCACCACAAGCAAGGTGTTGCCGCGGTCGCGCAGCGCTTGCAAGGTATCGACAAGGATTTTATTGTCGCGCGGATGGAGTCCTATTGTGGGCTCGTCGAGTACATAGCAAACACCTTGGAGATTCGAGCCAAGTTGAGCCGCCAGCCTAATGCGCTGCGCTTCGCCGCCTGATAGGGTCGGTGCTGACCGATTTAAATGCAGATACCCCAGGCCGACCCGTTCTAAGAACTCAAGTCTGGCATGAACCTCGGTCAAGACATCGCTCGCGATGCTGCGTGCTCTTGCATCAAGCTCGAGTTGAGCAAACCAGCTGCGGGCAGCGCTTACCGATAAGCTGCTTAATTGACCAAGGCTTTTGCCGCCGAGTCGAACCGATCGAGCGATCGGATTGAGTCGTTCGCCTTCGCAGCTCAAGCATGGGCTTACATCGTCGAGTTGATCGATCAGCGATTCACTACGGCTTAGGGTTTCTTCGCTTTGTGCGCCAAACTGCTGTTGTTCGCCCAACTGTCTGCGAATGGCCTCACTCAGGTGCAGACCAGTACCTTGGCATGCCTGGCAAGCACCGAGTTTTGAGTTGAAAGAGAACAACCTGGGATCAGGCTCTGGAAGACTCAGACCACATTGTGCGCAAGCGCGTCGGGTTGAAAACAATCGGCTCGGTCGACTCGCAAAGGCCGCGTCGATGACACTGGCCGATTGATCCAAGAATTCAGGGCCTATCACGGCTAGTAAGTCTTCCAACACCAAAACCGTGCCTTTGCCAAGTTCGAGGCAGGTTTGCAGCGCATCTCGTAAGGCCTGTTCATTGTTGCTGTGGATTCGCAAACTAGATACAGCCAGTTCAATGCTATGTTCTTGATAACGATCTAATGTCGGGAACGGTTGCAGTGGGACGATATGCCCGTCCACCCTGAAATGGCTATAGCCTTTGTCCAAAGCCCAGCGGGCGAGATCTTTATAGATGCCTTTGCGTGCGCTTACAAGTGGTGCGAAAAGACCAATCCAATGTCCTTTGTAGTCACGCATCAAACGTGCAGCCAATTGATCAAAAGTTTGCGGCTCGACGGCGATTTGACAGTCCGGGCAATGCGCCGTTCCTAGGCGCATCCACATAAGACGCAAAAAGTGGTACACCTCCGTGAGTGTGGCCACTGTGCTTTTATGCCCGCCGCGGCTGCTGCGTTGCTCGATCGCAACCGTTGGTGGTATGCCGTAGAGGCCCTCGACATCGGGCTTGGACGCAGGTTGCACAAATTGTCGAGCATAGGCATTCAACGACTCCAAATAGCGGCGTTGACCTTCGCCAAAAATCACATCAAAGGCAAGACTCGACTTGCCTGATCCCGAAGGACCGGTAATGACCGTCATTTGATTTCGCGGGATCTGAACATCTAACTGCTTTAAATTATGTTCGCGAGCATGGTGGACCACGATGGCATCGTTGGCCTGAGATCGAATACTGCGTTCGGCCAAGTCGTTTGCTTGTGCTGGGCCATCGCTGTGTACGAAGACTGGGGATGCAAGGGGCTGAGGTTCATGAAGTCTTCGGTAATTTGCCAGGGCCTGGCCCGTATGCGATTGCGGGAACCCTTGCAGTTCCTCGGGTGTGGCGCAGGCGACGATATGGCCGCCAGCATCCCCGGCCTCAGGTCCTAAATCGATCACCCAATCGCTTGCCGCGATCACATCAAGATTATGTTCGATCACCAAAAGCGAATGGCCGGCATCAAGCAATTGCCTGAAGGCTTTGAGTAGCTTTCGGATATCGTCGAAGTGAAGCCCTGTTGTGGGCTCGTCAAACAAAAACAAGGTGCCTGCGCGGCGCCCCGCTTGCAACATGCGACGTGGGCTTCGCGCATCGGCGGCAGCTTGCGCCAGAAAGCCGGCGAGCTTTAGGCGCTGTGCCTCGCCCCCTGAGAGACTTGGTACCGGCTGCCCCAGTCGAAGGTACTCAAGTCCCACATCCACTAAGGGTTGCAAGCGCGTTCTAATTTCCGGGTCACGTTCGTAAAAAGCCAATGCTTCAGCAACCGTCATGCCGAGTACATCGGCCACACTTTGCCCACGCTCTTTGACCTCGAGCACCTCGGAACGAAAGCGTCTGCCGTCGCAATCGGGGCAGCGTAAGTAAACATCGGACAAGAACTGCATTTCAATGTGTTCAAAGCCGCTTCCGGAGCATGTCGGACAGCGACCGTTGCCACTATTAAAGCTAAAAGTGCCTGTGGTGTAAGCGCGTTCACGCGAAAGCTGAAGCGCTGCGAAACGTTTGCGGATACCATCAAATGCACCCACATAACTTACGGGATTGGAGCGCGCTGTCTTGCCAATCGGGGACTGATCCACATGCACGACATCGTCGATCCAGTCATCACCGAGCACATGGTCATGATCGCCGGGCGCCTCGCTTGCCTTGCCCTTAGCTTTCAAGAGGGCGGGTAGTAAGACGCCTTGCATCAGCGTCGATTTGCCCGAGCCCGACACACCGGTGAGACATACCAGTCGTTGCAAAGGCAGGTTGACTGATATGTTTTTAAGATTGTTCTCCCGCGCACCTTCGATGATGAGTTTGGGCGTCTTTTCGCTCACTTCACGCAGCGAGCTTGGTCCTTGGACGAGTTGGCGGCGGCCGAGCAGGTAATCGGCTGTGAGGCTTGTTGACTGGTGCAAGTCACCTGGCTTGCCCCAAAACAGTATCTCGCCACCACGCTCACCAGGTCCGGGTCCGATGTCGAGCAGGCGATCAGCGGCCCACATCACGGCCGGGTCGTGTTCAACAACCACTAAGGAGTTGCCAGCGTCGCGTAGCCTTTGCATCACCCCGATGATCCGATCCATGTCGCGCGGATGCAGACCGATTGAGGGCTCATCGAGTACAAAAAGCGTGTTGACAAGCGATGTGCCGTGCGCGGTGGTCAGATTGATCCGTTGCACTTCGCCGCCCGACAAAGTTCGCGATTGCCGATCTAGCGTGAGGTAACCCAGGCCAACGTCACACAAAAACCCAAGTCTTGTGCGAATTTCCAACAGCAATTGGGCGGCTGCTTCATCGCTTGGCAGCTGCTGCCTAAGGCTGTCAAACCAGGCACGAAGCTGAGCGATCGGTTCGAGCATGACCTGATGCAAGCCTTTGCCAGCCACTTTCCAATAGCCTGCCTCGGCTTTAAGTCGAGTCCCGGAGCAGGCTGTGCATGGGGTGTAGGCCCTGTAGCGCGACAGCAAGACTCTGACATGCATTTTGTAGGCTTTGCTCTCAAGCCACTCGAAAAAGCGCTTGGCGCCATACCATTGGCGCTTCCAGTCGCCGCGCCATTGCGGATCACCGTCCAGCACCCATAGCCTTGCCGACTCGCTCAGGTCGCGCCAGGGGCGGTGAATGTCAATGGCCTGAAGTGGCGCGAATTTCATGAGATCGCTCTGGCACTCCTTAAAGCTTTCGGTTTGCCAGGGCTTGATAGCACCTTGGGCAAGGGTCTTGCTCTGATCAGGGATGACCAGACCCCAGTCGATTCCGATGACGCGACCAAAGCCGCGGCAAGTTTCGCAGGCGCCGATAGGCGAGTTAAACGAGAAATGGCTTGGCGTTATGCTTGCGAAGCCATGATCACAAGTGGCGCATCGCTGCTTGCTGCTCCAGTGCCAGGTCTGTGATGCATCCTCGCCCGCAAGGGTGTGGACAATCAAACGTCCCTCGGGCCTGGCCAAACAGGCCTCAACAGCTTCTCGGAGTCGGCCGGCATCGACCTGAGAGGCACGAAATCGGTCCTGGACCACGTCAATGAAGCGACGCCCTCGGGCATCGTAGGCTTCACCCTGGGTTCGTGTGTAGCCTTGGGCGAGGAGCATCGCTTCGACCTCTTGCTGACCGAAGGCTTCGGGGATTGCAATTGGAAAGCAAAGTAGCAGTCGCGGATCCGCCGCGTCTTGGGCTTTGGCCACCAGTTCTTCGCAAACACTTGCGGCATGGGCAGCCTTGACGGGACCATGACCATGGGGGCAATGCGCTTGCGCAAAGCGTGCCCATAGGAGCTTCAAATGATCATTGATCTCGGTCATCGTCCCCACCGTCGATCGCGAGGTCCTGACCGGATTGGTTTGATCAATCGCGATGGCCGGTGGCACGCCATCGATGCGGTCGACTTGGGGCCGATCCATACGATCGAGAAACTGCCGGGCGTAGGCCGAGAAGGTCTCGACGTAGCGGCGCTGGCCCTCTGCATATAAGGTGTCGAACACCAACGAGGATTTGCCCGAACCCGATACCCCGGTCACCACCACTAACTCACCAGTCGGTATGTCGAGATCAAGGTTCTTAAGGTTGTTCTGTCTTGCGCCGCGTATACGGATGGGGGGATGTTTTGAAGGGTGCATGGCGGGTGGGCGCGCGAATTGGGCTAGCATTGTCCCATCTTCCGTTTCAAATGCCTTGCATTTGAGCCTACCCGCCCTAAGCCCATCGAAAGAGGTTTTTTATGCCCCGAGAGACTATCCAAACACCCCATGCTCCTGCTGCGATTGGCCCTTATTCGCAGGCTATCGCCGTTGACCGCATGGTTTTTCTTTCCGGCCAGATTCCACTTGATCCGCAAAGCGGACAATTGGTCGAGGGCGGGATTGAGGCACAGGCCAAGCAGGCCTTTACCAATCTCAAAGCGGTTTGCGAGGCAGCGGGCGGTCGTCTTGATAATTGCGTCAAGCTCACGCTTTTTCTCACCGATTTGCAGGACTTTGCCGTTGTGAATCAGACGATGCAAAGTTTTTTCGAGGCACCCTATCCAGCCCGCTCAACGATTCAGGTTTCAGCCTTACCCCGAGGTGCCTCATTTGAGGTTGAGGCGATCATGATTCGCTAACTTGCGCCTCGGCGTTGACGACCCTATTGGCATGGCATCGCAATCGACGATCGCTGACGAAAGCGATCGGCGCTTTAGGCTCCTTGGACTAGCCAGTGATATTGACTTTGCGCTTCATTGGCCGCTACGGTATGAGGACTGGACAAGACTAACGCCGCTGAAAAACGTCTACGATGGCCAGATCCTGCAGTGTGATCTCAAGATCATATCGGTGCAGCCACCAAGTCGTGGCAAGCAAACTTGTCGTGTGGTGGGGGCCGATGCATCAGGTGTATCGCTCGGCCTGACTTTTTTTAAGGTCTACCCCTCGCAATTAGCGCAGTGGCAGCCTGGGAAGCACATGCGTGTGCAAGGCGAAGTCAAGCGGGGCGTTTTGGGTTTGGACATGCTGCATCCCCATGTGCGCTTGATCAAAGGATTTGGTGCGCCACTTGAAAAGCATCTCACGCCGGTCTATCCCAGTACCGCTGGCCTCAGTCAATGGGCTTTAGCTCGAGCAATCGCGCAGTCGCTCGATCGACTCGATTGGCCCGAGCCTGCCTCAGCAAGCATGTTGCAGCAAGCACTCGGGCTTGATCATCCGCTGCCCACTATGCTCACCGCCCTGCGATTTGTTCATCGGCCACCCGCCGGCGTTGACATCGCGCATCTGGCTGAGAAATCTGATCCGCATTGCCTCCGAGTGCTTTGTGACGAGTTACTTGCCCAACAACTCGGTTTGCAACGTGCGAGGATCCGAAGGGCCTCCCGTGCTGCGCCAATCATGGGTCGAGAGAAAGCGGGCTTGGCGCGTGCGTTTTCGTGCTTGCCCTTCCAACTAACCCGTGCACAGCAAAGGGTTTTGGCTGAGATCACCGAGGACTTGTCTCGCGCAATCCCGATGCACCGCCTGCTCCAGGGTGATGTGGGCAGCGGTAAGACGATCATCGCCCTATTAGCTGCTTTGCAGGCCATAGACGACGGTTATCAGGTCGCATTGCTTGCACCAACCGAGGTTCTAGCCGATCAACATGCGGCCAAATGTTTACCGCTGCTTGAAAAGCTTGGTATCCGCACCGCAAAACTGACAGGCGGTTTAAAAGAAAGCGAAAAGCGACGACTTCGGGACTCGATTGCTCGCGCTGAACTCGATCTTGTGTTCGGCACCCACGCGCTGCTGGAAGAAAAAGTGCGATTTGCCAATCTTGGTCTGGCCATTGTCGACGAGCAGCATCGTTTTGGCGTAAGACAGCGATTGAGCCTTCGCCACAAGCGCGATGATGGGATGGAGCCTCACCTCTTGATGATGAGTGCTACGCCGATTCCGCGAAGCTTGGCCATGAGTTATCTCGCCGATCTCGATGTGTCGGTGATCGACGAGTTACCCCCCGGGCGCTCGCCCATTCGTACCCGGCTGCTGCAAGCATCAAGACGCATGGATTTGATGCGGTGGGTGCGGCAGGAAGTGGAAGCATCTCATCAGGTTTATTGGGTCTGCCCACTGATTGAAGAAAGCGAAGCTCTTGATCTGAGGCATGCGCAAGAAAGTTTTGCTCAATTAAAGGATGCACTGCCTGGCATTGAGGTCGGTTTGGTCCACGGGCGATTGTCTTCGCAGGACAAACAAACCGTCATGGACGCTTTCCAGGCTGGGCAGGTCAAGGTACTGGTTGCCACCACCGTGATTGAGGTTGGTGTCGATGTGCCCCAAGCGAGCCTGATGGTGATCGAACACGCCGAGCGATTTGGGCTCGCCCAGCTGCATCAGTTGCGAGGCCGTGTCGGTCGTGGTCGGGCACAAAGTCAATGTGTCTTGCTTTACGGTGAAGCACTTGGCGCGAGTGCGAAGGCTCGATTGAAAGCGATTTATCAGCACCAAGATGGCTTTGAAATCGCGCGCGAAGATTTGCGAATCAGGGGGCCAGGCGAGTTCCTCGGGCTACGTCAGTCGGGGCTATCGCTGCTGCGCTACGCCGATCTGGAGCGCGATGGTCTGTACTTGAATC
>OMIE01000160.1 GCA_900299025.1 Burkholderiaceae bacterium | reverse complement strand
GTAGCCGCCATGCGGCCCATAGCAAGACTTGGCTATATGGATTACGCGGTCGTCGGTACCGAGAACATGTTTGAATTAAATCGCCCTACGGTTAGCCCTGATGGCAAATCGGCAACTGTTGAAGATAAGGCTTGGGACGGGGTCTACCGATAACCGATTCAATCCTTGATGGCGACATAAAGCTAGTCATCGAGCGCTCGCGATGCAGCAAGTGCTCGATCAACCATATCGCCTGTGCTGCCGAGGTATTGGGTGGGATCGGTCAGAGCCCGACACTGCGATTCGCTTAAAAGCTCTCGGATACTTTCTTGGGCATATAAGTGATCATAGAGCATCCCGCCTTGCTGGTGGCAGGCTCGACAAGCCTCATAAACAAGATCATGCGCTTGCTGTCGTCCGAGATAAGGTGCCAACCCCATCATCACTGCCTCAGCAACAATCAAACCCTTTGTAAGATCTAGATTTTGACGCATGCGTTTGCTGTCAACCTCAAGACCTTCAAGCATGAAGGCTGCCTGATGCAAGGCACCGGCACTTAGCATAAAGCTTTGCGGAATCGCAATCCACTCTGCGTGCCAGGGCCCAGTTGCTCGCTCTAAATCCTGAACCATTGCATCGAGCATCAGACCCGCATGCTGGCGAACGGCTTTCGCGGCGGCAAGCATTAATTCGCTGCTGATGGGATTGCGCTTTTGCGGCATCGTACTACTAGCGCCACGACCTTTCACAAAAGGCTCTGCTAACTCAGCTACTTCGGTCGATGCCATCAAGATCACATCCAAAGCGATCTTCCCAAGACTACCGGTGAGAAGACCTAGCCAGTTCACCACTTCACCCAAGTTATCACGGGCTACATGCCATGGCGTGGTGGGTACCCCAAGCGAAAGCTCCTCCATCAGCGCTTCTTGGACCATCAAGCCTTTGCTGCCAAGCGACGCAAGCGTCCCAGCGGCACCGGCAAACTGACCCACCAATAGTCTGGGTTTGAGCTCTTGTAAACGCTGGTGCTGTCGGTCAAGCATGCCAAGCCAAATGGCTGCCTTCAAACCGAAGCTCACCGGCAAAGCTTGTTGGAGGTGGGTGCGACCTGCCATAACCGTATCACGATGTTCGCTCGCAAGCTTTTGAAGCGATGCTCGTACCTTTTTCAAATCGCGCTCTAATAATTGAATCGCCTCTCGCAATTGCAAAACCAGGGCGCTATCCATGATGTCCTGGGTCGTTGCCCCCCAGTGCACATAACGACCCGCATCGCCACACATAGGAACCAATTGGTGCACCAAAGGCAGAATCGGATAGCCGACCACTTCGGTCTCTGACTTCATGCGCTGCCAATCAATGAGCTCTAGCTTGCAGCAAGCTGCAATCGTTTGGGCAGCTTCAAGGGGAATAATCCCACACTCGGCTTGTGCTGCCGCAAGCGCAACCTCGACCTCGATGCAAAAGTGCATAGCGCGCTCATCGGAGAAGACAGCGCGCATCGCAGGCGTTCCGAAGCTATCCTTAAAAAGCATTGAATCCAGCACCGTGCTGGCACTTTGCAGGCTTATCATGTGCCTTACTCCACCCCATTTGATCAAGACTGATGAATAACACGTTCTTATCGCGCCGGGCGATGCTAAGCAACATGACTGTTTCAATGTTTGCTGCTTTGAAGGCTGAACCAGCACAAGCTGCACCGCCTAAGCCCTGGGTTGATTTGCAAGGCCATCGAGGCGCAGCCGGTCTGCTGCCTGAAAACACCATACCTTCATTTGCCAAGGCTGTTGAGATCGGCGTTCATACACTCGAACTTGATGTGGTGATGACCAAAGATGATGTGATGGTCATAAGCCACGATCCGGATTTAAATCCGGACATTACCCGCGGGCCGGACGGCAACTTCCTCGATCGCCGAGGACCGCGAATCATCGATCTGACTTACGAGCAATTGCAGCAATATCAAGTCGGCGCACTACGACCAAACTCACGCTACGGATCAAGGTTTCCCGAACAAGTGGCAATCGAGCAATTAAGAATCCCAAAACTTTCAGATCTTTTCGATTGGGTCCGTAAGCAAGCTAGCGATCATATTCGATTTGCCATCGAAACCAAGATTTCCCCACTTAGGCCTTCTTACACGGCCTCGCCTGAGCATGTTGTTGGCCATTTGCTCGACCTTATTAGGCAACACCGTTTAGAACAACGCGTTCAGGTGCTTTCTTTTGATTGGCGAAGCCTGCAACTAATTCAAAGACAATCGCCAGGCATGGAAACTGTTTACTTGAGTACGGCTTACCCTTCGATAAATAATATCGATCCTGGTGATGGAGGCGATTCAAAATGGACAGCGGGTTTTCAACGTCGACACTTTGCCTCGATTCCCCATATGATCAAAGCTGCAGGCGGATCGCATTGGTCATGTTCTTACCCACATTTAGATCAGTCTCAAATCGATATCGCTCATCAACTCGGTCTTAAGGTGCTTGCCTGGACTGTTGACGACACGACCCATATGACACACATGCTCGATATGGGTATTGATGGCCTTGTCACGAACCGACCCGACCGAGCGATCCAATCACTCAAGGCCCGCGGCCAGTATCGTACGCCAGGTGCTGCCTAAGAG
>OMIE01000159.1 GCA_900299025.1 Burkholderiaceae bacterium | reverse complement strand
GGCGAGGTGGTGGCGGTGGTGGCAGCGGTGGTGGCGGCAAGCCCCGCAGCCGACTGCCCCAGCAAGCGCTCGATGGTTTGCCTTGGTCGCGCTGGTTTGCATGGGCATTTGCGGTGGCAAGCGTCGCTGGTTTATCGCTTGCGGCCTGCCTTTCGCTTGCTTTTATCTTGGCAATGGATCGACTGCCCACGGTGAATGCGCTGCTGGACTACAAGCCGAAAATTCCTTTGCGGATTTACACCTCCGATGGCGTTTTGATCGGCGAATTCGGCGAGGAACGGCGCAGCCCCTTAAGAGCGAGCGAAACGCCCAAGCTGATGCGCGATGCGATTTTGGCTGCCGAAGATTCGCGTTTTTTTGAACATCACGGGGTTGATTTGCTCGGCATCGTGCGTGCTGCGATTGCCAACCTAATTTCTGGCGGCAAAGAGCAGGGAGCAAGCACGATCACCATGCAGTTAGCACGCAACTTTTTCCTTTCAACCGAAAAAAGCTATATCCGAAAGATTTATGAGGTGTTGCTTGCGATGCGCATTGAAGAAACGCTAAGCAAGACGCAAATTTTAGAGCTTTACATGAATCAGATTTACCTGGGTCAACGCGCGTACGGCTTTGCCTCTGCAGCGCGTGTTTATTTCAACAAAAGCCTGCAACAGTTAAGTCCTATCGAAGCTGCGCTGCTCGCTGGCTTACCCAAGGCGCCCTCACGATTCAACCCGGTGGTCAATCCTAAACGCGCCGCGGCCAGGGCGCACTATGTGCTAGGAAGAATGCGAGCTGAAGGTTTTCTCACTGAAGCACAGTACCGAGCAGCGCTTAACGAACCGATAAAGGTCGTACCGGCATCTGCCGAGTATCCCTCGAGGGCCCCCTATGTGGCAGAGATGGCGCGCAAGATGACGGTTGATTTATTTCGTGACGATACCTATGCCCTGGGCCTAAAGGTTTATACGACCATAAACGCTGCCGAACAGCAGGCGGCCGAACTCGCCGTCAGGCAGGGCATCTTGGACTACGATCGCAAATACGGTTACCGGGGTCCCGAAAGCTACGTTGAACTACCGGTCAACGACGAAGGGCTCGAAGAGGCGGTCGACAACGCGCTCGATGACCGTGAGGACGTCGATGATTTACTGGCTGCCGTCGTACTGAGGGCAGACCCCAGGCAGGTCACCGTGAGTCGCGGCAAACAGGGCAATATCATCATCGGCCCTGACGGTCTGAAGTTTGCTGCCAATTCGCTTGGTGAGCGCGCGCCAGCAGCGCGAAGAATCCGTCGTGGCGCGGTGGTACGGATTGCAGCGCTACCACAAGGTGGCTGGGAGATTGTGCAACTCCCTGATGTCCAAGCAGCTTATGTATCGGCAAGCCGCGACGACGGTGCAATCCATGCCCTAGTGGGTGGATTTGACTTTGGTCGCAATAAATTTAACCGGGTTACGCAGGCGCAGCGTCAACCTGGCTCGGCCTTTAAGCCATTCATCTACTCAGCCGCCCTCGAGAAGGGATTTCATGGCGCAAGTGTGGTCAACGACGCGCCGATTTCGATTGATCCGGCACTGACCGGTGGCCAGGTCTGGGATCCAAAAAACTATGACGGTAAATATGACGGGCCCATGCAGTTGCGAACCGCGCTGGCCAAGTCAAAGAACATGGTCTCTATTCGCTTATTGCAGTCGATTGGCACGCGCTACGCCCAATCGTGGATTCAGCGGTTTGGTTTCGAAGCGGACAAGCACCCTCCCTATCTAACGATGGCCTTAGGAGCAGGCAGCGTCACCCCGCTTCAATTGCTCGCAGGCTACACGGTGTTTTCCAACGGTGGCTATAAGGTTGACCCTTACTTGATCCGCACCATCACTGATCGCGAAGGCCGCCTGCTCGCTGCCGCCAAGCCCTTGACCGCTGGCAACGAGAGCGCACGCGCAATCAGCCCACGTAATGCCTTCTTGATGGATTCGCTGCTGCATGAAGTAGCGGTGTCGGGCACTGCTGCCAAAGCAAGCGCAAGCCTTAAACGCAGCGACCTGGCAGGAAAGACCGGCACCACCAATGATTCGGTCGATGCATGGTTTGCTGGTTATGGCGGCGATGTGGTGGCAGTTGCCTGGGTTGGTTTCGACACACCACGCAAGCTTGGAGAGCGCGAAACGGGTGGTGGCTTAGCGCTACCCATCTGGATTCAAGCGGTTGAACGCTCACTGAGCAGGTCGCCCGAACGCCGGCCCTCGGCGCCTGAAGGCGTCAATCTGGTCGGCAATGACTGGCAGTTTTCCGACGCACCGGCCGTACCCGGTGTACAGCCCTAGCGCAGGGCGTTGGCTTTAGGACTAGAGTGCCAAAGCCTTGAGTTCAACCCCGGCGTGATGTCCGAGTTCCTCAACGAGCCTTTGGCTAAGCGCTACACCGTCGCGGGTGTCGATCCACCCATATCGAGGGTCGAATCGGAAGTGAAAGCCGCCCCGGCGTGATGCCAGCCAAACTTCACGAAGCGGGGCTTGGAGATTGATGACCATTTTCGAATCGTCATCGAAAGTCAAACGCAGTACCGTGCCCTCCAAATCACTATCCCAATCGGCGCCGCTACCATCCATAGCATGCTCGAGTTGTTGCTCGATCTTGGCAAGCAAGGCCAGGCCTTGTCGCTCGAAGTCTGAGTCGCTCATGCTAACCTCGTC
>OMIE01000158.1 GCA_900299025.1 Burkholderiaceae bacterium | reverse complement strand
TGGCGCGCCCGGCAGGAATCGAACCTGCGACCCCTGGCTTCGGAGGCCAGTACTCTATCCACTGAGCTACGGGCGCCCAACAAGCCATTATAATGATGCTTTCAGACTTCAGCCTGGAACTTCCATGAGCGATGCACACAACGAAGAGCACGGTGCTCTTGTTAAGACACCCAAACAACTCGTCACCGTGGTCGTGTTGGCCTTTATCGTGCCGATTTTCATCATCGTATTGTTGGTGAGCTATGTCGGAACTGGCACCAAAACTGGGGCGGGAACCGATACAAACAATCCCCAGTTGATCGAAGCAAGGATCGCTCCAGTTGCCAAACTAGAGATCAAAGACTTGGCGAACAAGGTTGCCGCCAGTGGCGATAAAGTCTACAAGGCGCAGTGCGCCGCCTGTCACGACAGTGGGGCAGCGGGTGCACCAAAATTCGGCGATGCTGCGGCTTGGGCACCCCGCATTAAGACCGGTTTTGAGGCCTTATGGCAGTCCGCGCTTAAAGGTAAAGGCGCCATGGGCGCTCAAGCGGGTGGCGAGTACGACGATCAGGAGATCGGCAATGCCGTGGTCCATCTGGCCAATTCAGCGGGCGCAAAATTTGCTGAACTGAAATCGGCGTCGAAGCCCGACCCAGCGGCCAAGGCTGATGCCGCCCCTAAGGCCGAAGCTGCTAAGGTAGACGCTCAGGCCAAACCCGAAGCTCAAGTAAAAGCCGCTGAGGACGCAAAGAAATAATTTTCCGCGACCATGACCAAACTTGCGATCTGCAGGGGGGTTGGTCTAGGGTGTTGAACGATCTTTGACCAACAGCTTGCGCAATTGGGCAAGCTGTCCGAGAGCCTGATCTTTCGATGCGCTCTTAGCCAGCGAATCACCAAGCGGATTAAGCCCCATTTCTTCGATAAAGCGCGATGGGGTTTGCTTCGTTAGCTGACGTTGCCGTTTTCTTTCTTGCGCCCAACTGAGCGTGAGGCTTTTTCGGGCCCGAGTCACTGCGACATACATCAATCGCCGTTCTTCAATAACCTGCTGTGTTGCAGCATCTTCTTTCACTCGCACGCCACTTTGCTCGCAGCGTGGTCCATGAGCATGGTGGCCTGCCTGTTCGCCAGCGGTTTCCTGGGCTTGTTCCTCATCGGCACCTGAGTGAGGGAGCAGGCCCTCTTCGCAGCCAACAATCACCACATGGTCAAACTCCAACCCTTTTGCAGCATGGATAGTACTGAGTGCTAGGCTACCCTCCTGGTCCTCTCGCCGCTCGAGTTGACTAAGCAAGGCCAAACTCTGAATTCTTTCAGCGAGCGGCATCGCGTCCTTTTGGTCGCGTTCGCTCACCCAGCGCTGAAAATCGAGCACATACTGCCAACGGGTTTGTGCGGCGCGCTCCTCATGCAATTGCTGCAAATGTTCTTGGTAAGACATGGCCTGAAGCAACTCGGCGAGCAAAGGCTCAGCAGACTCCTTTTTCGCACGCCACGCAAATCGATGGATGGTTTGGGCAAACGCTTGCAACAAACTCAAGGCACGCGTGCCCAAACGCTCTGCCAGCCCTGGCAATAAGATCGCAGCAAACATGGAGCAACGCCGTTCGCTTGCCCAGTGACCCAAGCTTGCCAGGCTTTGTTCACCAATGCCTCGTCTTGGGGTACTGACAGCCCGGATAAAAGCCGGATCGTCATCCTCGTTGACCAGCAAACGCAACCATGCCATCAAGTCCCGGATCTCGCTTCGATCGAAAAACGACTGTCCACCTGATAGTCGATAGGGAATCGCCTCTTTGCGCAGCATTTGTTCGAACAGCTTAGCCTGATGATTGCTGCGATATAGGATGGCATAGGCTCCCCAGAGCGTCTTTCGCTCGAAACGATGAGCAATCAGCCGTTGAACCACTGACTCGGCCTCTGCAAACTCATCACGATGCATCAGGCATTGCAATGCCTCGCCCTCTGAACGATCGGTCCAAAGTGTTTTAGGGTAAAGCTTGGGATTTGCAGCAATCAGTCCATTGGCTGCTTGCAAAATTCGCTGAGAGGAACGGTAATTCTGCTCGAGTTTGATCACTTGCAGGTTTGGATAATCACTTGAAAGCACTCGCAGGTTTTCCAAACTTGCGCCTCGCCATGCATAGATCGACTGATCATCATCGCCAACAAGCGTGAAGGACTGGTTGGGAGCTAAAAGCTTTCTCATCAGCGCATACTGGCTACGATTAGTGTCTTGGTACTCATCGACCAAGAGATAACCAATGCGTGATTGCCAGTAGGCGCAGCGCTGAGGATCATCGAGCACAAGGCTGCCAAGTCGGATCAAATCATCGAAATCCACCGACTGATAAGCACTTAAAGATGCCTGATAGCGGCGATATAAAGCGATGACTTGAGGGTCGGCATCGCTTTGCACCACATCGTCAGGCCCCCAGCCCATCATCTTCCACTGGCTAATCTGCCAGGCCAGACTGCGCGCAAGTTTTCGATCCTGATTAGCCGACAACTCTTGGATCAAACGCAAAGCGTCTTCCTGGTCGAGGATCGAGAATTGGGGCTTTAAGCCGACCGCAGCGCCTTCTTGTCGAAGCAACTGCAATCCAAGCGCGTGGAACGTGCAAATCAAGGGCTTGCCCTTCGATCGGCTGACCGCCATGCCCGAAGCCCTGGGGCGCGATGACGCATGGTTCTGGGGCTTGAGCGCTGCCTGGGCGCGCCGACTCGCCATGCTTTCTCGCAAGCGTTGCGCCATTTCCTGCGCCGCCTTATTGGTGAAGGTGATCGCCGTAATGCGATCAGGCGAATGCCCTGCATCGATTAGGTGCATGATTTTTTCAGTGATCACCCTTGTTTTACCGCTGCCAGCCCCGGCAATCACCAGACAGGGCGAGTCAAGATATCGTACCGCCTCGCGTTGGGCGGGGTTAAGTCCTAATTCGGGCACCGCTTAAATATCCTGCGGGTCGACGTCGAAGTACCAGTGCAAGGAGGCAACCCTGCGCTGTTGTCGGTATGGATCGGCTTTAAAGTCACTTAGACAGCGGTGCAGCAAAGGCCGATCACCCGCTTCAAGCAGCAATTGGGCGCGGTGCCAATGATCGATACGGGCTAGATTCATGGGGACCGGATCATAACAGCGCAAGAGGGGCAAAGCCGAGGACCCTTGCGCGAGCAGCCATTGTTCAAACCATTGCTTTGCAGCTTCGAGAAATTCAAAAACAGCATCCGCTTGTTTGGCTTGTGCCCGAATCACCACATGGTGCCTAAAGGGTGGCAGTCCGAGGGTCTTTCGCTCATCAAGCAGCTTGGCCGCATGCGCATGAAAATCATGGGATCGGACATCGGCAAACAAAGGATGTTCGGGATGTGCTGTCTGAATCAACACCCTCGGCGCCTGGACAAAGGCTTGATGTGATCGCCCTGCCCGCCCTGCAACTTGCATCAGATTGGCGAATAATCGTTCGGTTGCTCTGTAGTCAGCAGCAAACAAGCCATTGTCAGCCTCCAACACAACCACAGCCTGAAGACGAGCCCAATCGTGGCCCTTGGCGAGCATTTGTGTTCCCACGACCAAATCGATCGCCCCCTCGTGAATTGCAGCCAGGGTTTGGGCCAAACGCTTACCTTGACTGCTATCGCGATCGAGTCGGGCAATCCTGGCTTGTGGAAAGATCGCTTGCAATTCCTCTTCAAGCTTTTGAGTGCCACGGCCTTGGGGGCTTAGGTCACTATTGCCGCATTGCGGACAGAACTTCGGCACTTTGGCGCGCAGCCCACAGTGATGGCAGATGAGTTGAAAGCCCGAGGCCTGTCGATGCAAGACCTGATAAGCACTGCAGGCCAAGCAGGGGCTAAGCCAGGCGCAAGCACTACATTGCAAGAGCGGCGCAAAGCCGCGACGGTTGAGAAAGAGTAATACTTGCGCCTTTTCTTGCAGCAAGGAAGCGATGAGTTCGCGGCTTCTTGGCGCGAGTCCTGCGGCTGCCTGCCGAATCTTTCGCATATCAACCAACTCAATCTCAGGCGGGGGTAATAAATTAGCCCGCTCGCTCAAGCTTAATCGGCGATAGCGGCCGCGCTCTGCGGCGTGCCAACTCTCCATGGAGGGTGTGGCCGAACCCAAAATAACTGGAATTTGCCGCTGTTGGGCACGCCATACGGCAAGATCGCGCGCCTGATAGCGCACCGACTCCCACTGCTTGTAAGAGGCATCGTGCTCTTCGTCAACGATGATCGCCGCGAGATGCGGCATCGGAACGAATATCGCTGAGCGTGTGCCTACGATGAGGCGAAGCTCTCCTCGACTTGCTGCCGACCACACGGCTGCTCGCAAGTTATCGGCGAGACCACTGTGCAGGATGGCGATCGACTTAGGCGGCAAGGTCGATTCCAATGTTTTGGCTAACTGTGGCGTTAGACCAATCTCAGGCACGAGCAATAAGACCTGGGCGCTAGCATCACGCTCGATCAGCAAGCTGATGTAGCTCAAGTAGACCGCGGTTTTGCCACTTCCAGTGATCCCGTGCAGTAAAACAGGAGCAAAGCCTTGAGTCAAAGCGCTCAGCTTGTCGAGGGCCTCAGCTTGCTGGCTATGCAATTGAGAGCGATGCCAAGGCGCCATCGCTTGAGCAGGGCGAGAGGCCATCCATCGTTGCCAAGCTTTACCTAGCGCTGCTTGCGGGGATTGAGAGGTCCTCAACAGCTTGGGCAAGGAGGCGAGTAAAAGCTCGCCAAGTCCGCAATGGTAGTAGTCGGCCACCTGTTGCCAAAAGGAAAGACTTGCCTTGTCAATGGGCTCAAGCGCTTTCGCCGGCGCCAGGATCTCGCGAATACGATCAAGGTCCCACTGGGGGGATGTGTCGACAGCCAGAACCAAGCCAAGCCGCTGCCCTTTGCCCCAAGGCACCCAAACCCAATCCCCGGGCTTAAGCGTCCCCTCACCTGCAAAATAATCAAAATGCGCGGCAATCGGTACATCAAGGGCCACTTGAATCAAACTTCTCATACTGTGGATAACTCTGTGTGCAACTTAGCCCGCCAAGACGACCCATGCCGCGATGGCTTGTCGATCAAGGCTCGATGACGAGGCAAATCGAAAATAAGTGCATCTTTTCAACAAGTTAGTTTGCGCTCTTGCATCAAGATTGGAGGGAAGCTCGCTAAGTGGACTTTCATCAATCTGTGCACAAGTTAGCAGCAACGATATGCATCGGCCACGTCTTATCTCACTGCGAGGACACTTCGCTCCGGGACCATCGGCAACAAGACCGCCGTCCGCTTAGCCGCTTTTGGAAGCGTCTACCGATGAGGACTAGGTGCGGGTCGACCCCGAACGTTGCTTGGTACTGTAGTCGCGGACAGCCTCAAGCAAGGCTGTGACCATTTCAGGATCCGTAAACTGGGAAATACCGTGCCCAAGGTTAAACACATGCCCTACGCCCTGTTGCGGTATGCCGAAGCTCTCCAAGACGCGTAGTGCGTGTGCTTGGACTTGCGGTGCATCTGCCATCAAAGCCATTGGATCGAGATTACCTTGTAAGGCTACGCGATGGCCCACGCGGGCCCTGGCAGCTCCAAGGTTAACCGTCCAGTCCACACCGAGCGCATCACACCCCATCGATGCGATTTCTTCGAGCCACAAGCCCCCACCCTTCGTAAACACAATGCTTGGGACTGCTGTGGGTACGCCTGCTTCGAGTCGCTCGCGCTGCAAGGCCTCATGAACCCAGCGCATCGACGCCAGGGAAAACTTCTGAAAAAGACCATCGGCAAGTACACCGCCCCAGGTGTCAAAGATCATGACTGCCTGTGCACCCGCCTGAATCTGCGCGTTTAAGTATGCAGCGACGGCTGTTGCGTTACGACGCAAGAGTTCGAGCATCAGATCAGGCCGCTTGTACATCAGCGTCTTCACGCGTCGAAAGTCGTCGCTACCGCCTCCCTCGACCATGTAGCAAGCTAGTGTCCACGGACTTCCAGAAAAACCAATCAAAGGGACTCGGTCATGAAGTGTCTTGCGGATTAAACGGACTGCGTCCATCACATAACCTAGCTCTGTCTCCATGTCGGGAATCGCTAGGGCCGAAAGGTCCGCCTCATGTTCGATCCGCCGCTCAAAGCGTGGCCCTTCTCCCTCAGCAAAATACAGGCCGAGCCCCATTGCATCAGGAATGGTGAGGATGTCAGAAAAAAGAATGGCCGCATCGAGCAAGGGATAGCGCTCTAAGGGTTGCATGGTGACTTCACATGCAAGCTCTGGCGTCTTAGCAAGAGCAAGAAAACTACCTGCTCGGGCGCGAGTGGCCTTGTACTCGGGTAGGTAGCGCCCCGCCTGGCGCATGAGCCAGACCGGCGTATACGGCGTAGCCTGGCGCTTTAGCGCTTGTAGGAAAACCTGATTCAAAGTCAGAGGCCCGAGCGCCGCGTGTCCTTGTTCTTGGGTCCTATTATTACTTGCGACGCAAACGTCTCAGCGAGGCAAGTTGTGCAACCGCCGAGGCAAGTTCTGCCTGAGCTTTTGCATACTCTAATTCGGAACCACGGTTAGCAATGGCTTCCTGCGCAGCTTTACGCGCAGCTTCCGCTTTGGCTTCATCGAGATCAGCACCACGGATCGCGGTATCCGCCAAAACAGTGACCGCATCGGGTTGCACATCGAGTATGCCACCTGCTACAAAAATAAACTCTTCGTGGCTTTGACCGGGCACTTTAATCCTGACAGCCCCAGGTCGAATGCGCGTGATCAGTGGCACATGCCGAGGGAAAATACCAAGCTCTCCCGCTTCACCTGGCAAGGCCACAAACTCAGCCTCGCCTTCGAAGATCGAGGCCTCAGCGCTTACAACATCGACATGCATGGTTGCCATCTTTAGCCCTTCTTTGTCTCACCGAAACGTTTGCCGGATTATTGCAGTTTCTTAGCCTTCTCGAAGGCCTCTTCAATCTGGCCAACCATGTAAAAGGCCTGCTCTGGCAAATGATCGCACTCACCGTTAACAATCATCTGGAAGCCACGGATCGTGTCCTTGAGTGGTACATACTTACCGGGCGAACCAGTGAAGACTTCGGCGACGTTGAAGGGTTGTGACAAGAACCGCTGAATTTTTCGGGCACGTGCCACAGCCAACTTGTCATCAGGCGAAAGCTCGTCCATGCCGAGAATCGCAATGATGTCTCGCAATTCCTTGTACCGCTGCAAGGTCGCCTGTACTTTACGAGTCGTGCCGTAGTGCTCCTCACCGATGACGTTCGGGTCAACCTGGCGCGATGTCGAGTCAAGCGGATCAACAGCGGGATAAATACCGAGAGCGGCAATATCGCGCGATAACACCACGGTCGCATCCAAGTGGCCGAAAGTGGTTGCGGGCGACGGATCGGTCAAGTCATCAGCAGGCACATAAACTGCCTGAATCGAGGTAATCGAACCGGTCTTTGTTGAGGTGATGCGCTCTTGCAATCGGCCCATTTCCTCAGCAAGCGTAGGCTGATAGCCCACTGCTGAAGGCATACGGCCAAGCAATGCCGACACCTCGGTACCAGCAAGCGTGTAACGGTAAATATTGTCGACGAAAAAGAGAATGTCTCGCCCTTCATCACGGAACTTTTCAGCCATCGTGAGTCCTGTCAAGGCAACCCGCAATCGATTTCCAGGAGGCTCGTTCATCTGTCCAAAGACCATCGCTACCTTATCGAGCACCTTGGACTCTTCCATCTCATGATAAAAGTCGTTGCCCTCGCGTGTACGCTCGCCCACACCGGCAAATACCGAATAGCCGCCATACTGTTTAGCGATGTTGTTGATAAGTTCCATCATGTTAACGGTCTTGCCGACGCCAGCACCACCGAACAAGCCAATCTTGCCGCCCTTGGCAAAGGGGCAAACTAAGTCAATCACTTT
>OMIE01000157.1 GCA_900299025.1 Burkholderiaceae bacterium | reverse complement strand
GCACATTGATCGATCATGACCTCGAAATGATTGATGAAAGCCAGTTTGAGTGCCCAAGCAAAGCACGCGCGACTCATTTGCGAGCCACCTCTCTTCTTAATCGTCTACAAACTACCATGCTCAGCATGCAAGATCATGGGCCGGGTACTTTTCAGTTATCACCCAATGATCGAAGTCTCGAGGTTCATGTTTGCCATTCGCTCACCCGCGAGCTCGAGGTATTGAGAGATCAGTTGCTTAGCATGTTTGCCGCAGACAACGCCCCAACGGCTTCTGACGTTCTCGTTGTAACGCCTGATCTTGAGCTTGCAGCCCCGCTGATTGAGTCAATTTTTGGATCGAATGAAGATGACTGTGTCATTCCTTATGTCATTACCGGTCGCCCATTAAAGGCGACCAATCCATACGCCAAAACATTGCTTTTAGTCTTAAATTTTGCAGTATCCCGATTTGAGGCAAGTAAACTCATAGGACTTTTGCAACTTCCCTTGATTTCGAAGCAATTTGGCATCAACGAAGACGATTTGCTGCGCATACAAGCCTGGATTGATATAGCAGGTATCCGCTGGGGGATCGACGGCAGGCACAGGCAACAGCTTGGCCTTCCCCCTACAGATAACTATAGCGTTGTTAATGGTCTTGAGCGTCTTTATCTAGGCTACGCGATGCCTGCGCGATTTGGCAGGCCGATCCATGGAATGCTTGCTGCCGGCAATCCTGAAGGCATCGAAGCACAAAGCCTCGGCCGATTTCAATACGTCATTGATTGTTTACAAGCCCTGCACGAAGAACTCATAGAGGCCAAACTTCCCGATGACTGGCTCAAATGCTGCATCGATACCCTCGAAACATTCACCCCGATCGATTTCACCAGTCAGGATGATTATCAGGCCACGTTAAAAAGTATCCATAAGCTGCATCAAGACCTTGAAGCTACTGAGTTTAAGCAAGCCATTACTGTTGAAGTTTTCCTGAAAGCCCTAGAGGCAAGCTTTGATCAACCCCTACAAGGTGCAGTTCCAGCAGGGAGCGTTTGCTTTGCATCGATGCATAGCATGCGCGCCCTGCCCTACCGGATAATTTGTATAGTGGGATTAGGCGATGATGTCTTTCCGAGTAAGCAAGTTCCGCTCGAGTTTGATCTCATGGCGCGCGAGCCTCGACCAGGTGATCGACAAAGGCGCCTTGATGATCGCGCTTTGTTTTTGGATCTGCTGCTCGCTGCACGCGAGCGTTTTTACATCAGTTATACAGGTAGGAACATTCGAGATAACGCTCATCTTGCCGGTTCAATGCTCATTAGCGAACTTATTGATGCAGCAGCAATGCTTTTTGCGCCAATGCCAGCCTCAAACGAAGGACTTGAATTGGCTAAGCGGCAACTGATCATTGAGCATCCCCTTCAAGCCTTCTCACTCGACTACTTCCGAAAAACCGTCGATCCTAGATTGCATAACTACCGCCGAAGCCTTCGTAACGCACAAGCCGAAAGCATTAAGCGTCTATCAAATGGAAGCAGATCACGAGGCTTCTTTTTCGATAAGCTTTCTAAGCCTCCAGCACATTTTTTTCGCTTGAACATCGAAAGCCTCGTTGAGTTTTTTAGCAATCCTTCACGCTATTTGCTCAAGCGCCGCCTTGGTATCGTACTCAAGCGCAGCCAAGACGGTATCGAAGACCATGAGCCCTTCGACGCCAAGCATCGTTCGGCCCAAAGCCTTGCCCGTCGAATCCTTGACTTTGCACTTGCCGGCGAACCAAAGGTAGTGCTTCAAGCCTGCGCACAGGCGGGTCTCGAGTATCCGCCCGACCCACTTGGAGCGATTGCTCGCGAACATGAACTACAAGCCATCATCCGATTTGCCGACGGGCTAAAGCCCCGTCTTGCTGAGCCCAAGCAAGCGGCACTCACACACCAGCTTTCGCTTGATCTTGATGGTGAGCCCTGCGAACTAAGCTATACCTTGTCTGATCTTCGGACCGAGGGGATTTGTCGCTACCGTTATGCCGATGCCAATTGTTATGATTACTTGCGGGCGTGGATTGAACATCTGGCACTCCAAAGCCTAGCGCTTGCCAGTCAAAACGGTAGCTACTCATTCAAGGCTAACTCGTACTGGCATTTTCGCGACCGTTGCCTTGAACTTCCACCGATCGTCGATGCCCAGGAGCAACTCATATCACTCCTTAAACGATATAGGGATGGGCTTTCAGCGCCTTTGCGCTTTTTCCCAAAATCCGCTTGGGCCTATATCAGCAAGGGACGAAGTCTAGCTGCCGCCAGCGAGGCTTGGTACTCAAGCGATTACAACGCTTTTGGTGAGGGCGATGACCCCGCCTACCAACTTGCCCTAAGAGGCCTCGATGATCCTTTCGATGACGAGTTTGAGCACCATGCAGAGGCAGTGTTCGGAGGTTTACACGACACCCTAGGAGCGTGTGAGCCGTGACGATTCGTGAGGCCAGCAAGCTCGCTGACGATTCCTTGCAAGGTGTTAGCCTCATTGAAGCGTCTGCAGGCACAGGCAAGACCTACACGATCTGTTCACTCTATTTGCGCTTCGTTATAGAGCAAGATTTCGACGTACAGCAAATCTTGGTCGTGACCTTCACCAAAGCAGCGACTTCGGAATTACGGGAACGAATTCGAGCACGCCTTGTGAGTACCTTTATTCAAGCCAAAGCCAGTGAACCTCTCAACACGTCAAAGCTTCAGCGACTCGAAAGAGCGCTTCAGTGCATGGACGAAGCTGCAATCTTCACCATTCACGGATTTTGCCAACGCGCGCTTGCTGATCGACCGTTTGAAGCGAGACAGGCTTTTGATCTTGAGTTGATCGGCAACGACGATCAACTCATCGAACAGTTAACCCAAGATTACTGGCGACTCTTTACCGCTTCCGACCAATGCACGCCAGAACTTGCAAGCTACCTCCATCGCTTATCAGACAGCCCCAAGCGATTCGCCGATCTTCTAAAGAGGTTTCTCTCAAAGCCCCTTGCCAAGCTGCAATGGCCCGAAGATATCGACGATGTCGACTTTCCTAACAAAGAGGTCTACAAACGATTGTTCGCTGAGGCTAGTCAACTTTGGCTCAATCAACGCGATGCAATCATCCTTAAGCTTCGGGATGCACTCGTTACCTTAAATCGCAGCAGTTATAACGAAAAAAGTCTCGCTACAGCTTTTGACGCCTGGGACCAATACATAGCAGCAGACTATCCTCGAGCTTTTGCTGAGTTTGATCAGAAGATCGGTTTACTGTCTAGCAAAAACCTAGCGAGTAGAAAGCTTAAAGGCAGCGACCCACCCAAGCACCGCTTTTTCGACCTTGTCAATGCCCTCATCGAACATGATGTTCGCGAGCAAAAAGCCCTCGAACTTGCCAGATTTCGATTGCTGCGACACATGCTCGAATGGTCTACACAGACGCTTCGAAAGCGTCGGATGCTTAATCGCCAAATTTCCTTTGATGAAATGCTATTAAATCTGTATCAAGCACTTAGCAGCGAGCGTGGCGAGCGACTAGCAGCAAGCCTTCGTGATCAATACCCTGCGGCACTTATCGATGAATTCCAGGATACGGACCCCATCCAGTTCAATATTTTCTCGACGATTTACAAACACCCCCAACATCCATTGTTTTTTGTTGGTGATCCGAAACAAGCTATTTACAGTTTTCGCAGCGCTGATCTCAACACTTATCTCCGGGCACGTCATCAAGCTGCTAAAACTTATTCACTCGACGAGAATCAACGATCAAGTAGGAGTCTCATAGAAGCCGTCAATGCGATTTTTAGCATCAACAAGCAGGCATTTGTTGTGCATGGGCTTGACTTTCTTCCCGTCAAGATCGGCACTAAACCAAGAGCATTATTTATCGATCACAAAGCCTCGGACCATGGCCTTAACATCTGGATGCTGCCAGGCTCTTTCCCATGCATTGATCCGAACGACAGTGCCCTTAGCGCTCAACCAAACCGAGCT
The DNA here is from genome assembly GCA_900299025.1 of Burkholderiaceae bacterium. GTDB lineage: Bacteria > Pseudomonadota > Gammaproteobacteria > Burkholderiales > Burkholderiaceae_E > UBA3064. The sequence goes on along the minus strand of OMIE01000157.1, from coordinate 26,183 downwards.
GATGGAGACGGCGCTACTAAAAACACAGCAGGGCAAGCGCTAATCCCAAAATCGGCTGCCCAATTGCAAAGTGCAAAGGCCTGTGCAGCTGAAATTGCCCGATTGATTCGAGATGCTCAAGTTGGCTTGGTAAGCATCGCTGGCAAAGCGCTCACACCTGGCGATATCGCGGTGCTCGTGCGCACCCATAAGCAAGGCAGTTTGATCAAGCATGCGCTTGCCGATCTGGAAATTGCAAGTGTTGAGCTTTCACAGGCAAGCGTCTTTCAAAGTCAAGACGCTAAAGAGCTAGAACGTATCTGTTTAGCGATTCATCAGCCAGCGAACCGCGGGGTATTGCGCGCTGCGCTCGCCACCGAAATGATGGGCCTGGATGCAATGCAGATTGAGGTTGGCCTTGAAGATGATAGGCAACTTCTTCCTTTTATAGATCGGTTTTACTTTTATCGCGACCTATGGCATCAACGGGGCTTTGGGGTCATGTTCCGCCGATTTCTAGAACTTGAGTCGATCGCAAGCCGTCTACTGGTCCGTCAAGACGGCGAACGGCGAATGACTAATCTCCTACACCTCGGCGAGCTCTTACACGAAGCCTCTCAAGTAGAGAACAGCATGGCTGGGCTTCTTGGCTGGTTTGCGCGTCAGCTAGCCGACGATCGTCAACATGATCACGTCCAGATTCGTTTGGAGTCTGATCGTAACTTGGTACAGATTATCACGATTCACAAATCAAAAGGGCTTGAGTTTCCAGTGGTGTTTTGCCCCTTTCTGTGGGATTCAACAGTCGGAAAGACACAACAGCGCGATGAGGTACTGGTCTTCAGCGATGCGAACGATGGACCAACCATTCACTTTGTTCAAAAGCAGCAAGCCGATGAAAGGCTTGATTCAATCAAGAAGCAAATCGCTCTTGACGAAGCGGCTGAAACCATTCGACTCATTTATGTTGCGCTAACGCGCGCTGTTCATCGCTGTTATCTTATTGCGGGCTGCTACCTTTCGAGTCAGAAGCGTGCAAGTCCTTCAGAGAGCACAAGCAGTATGCTCAATTGGTTGATTGCCGGGAATGATTTAAGTCCCCAGGCTTGGCTTTTTGATAAGAACCGTCAGCAAGATCCAAACACCGTGAGCAGTATTTGTGATGCATGGCAAGCACTCGCCCAATCGGCTAAAGACTGCATCAAGGTCTCAGGACTTTCCTCTTCGGAAAGCTCCCTGCCCCTAGCCCTGGGCCACGACATCACGGAGCTGATTGAGCCTCCCCACCCTCCAAAGCCGCAGCCTTCGTGGCGCTTAACAAGTTTTAGCGCCATGACGCGGCAACACGAATCAAGAGTCAAAGATCTCGACGAGGCAAGCGCTTTTAATGCCGTTAGCCGGATTGAAGCATACGGCCTTGAGGATACACCCGGCTCTATGATTGATCGTAACTGGGGTTCCGATAGCGTGCTTACAGCTCAGCACCGCGCGTACGATCAAGCAGTTCAGTCAGTGTATGAACCGAAGCTTAATGATGACGATATTCTGCACTTCCCAAAAGGGCCTAACGCGGGCATTTGTCTTCATCAAATTTTCGAAACAATCGATTTTGACTGTTCAGCGTCCTGGTCAAAGCGCGTTGATGAAGCGCTCGCGAGCGCCCAACTCCTGGAGCGGAGCTCCTTTCACAGGCGTGATCTTCGACCCACTACGCAAGTTGAGCATGGCGACTTGCCCGAAGCAAGCAGTGCGCGATGGCATCGTATGGCCATGGGCATGCTCGATCATGTCCTTCACACCGAACTCGGCCAAGGCCTTGTACTTAGCAAGATCGATAAGAGCCGATGCTTAGCTGAGCTTGAATTCACGATTCATACGGCTTCATTTGATCATTCCACGCTTGATGAATTGCTTAGCCAGGAAGCCCAAGACGTTGGGCTTGAGATGCAGGCAGCAACAGTCGCCCTACAAAGGCAAGATCTTCAAGCCTATTTAAAGGGATTTATCGACCTCGTTATCGAACACAATGGTCGCTATTTTCTCATCGACTGGAAGTCAAACCATCTTGGTGATCGGATGGCAGACTACGGGCCCGAGCCGCTCAAGCGCTGCATGCTTGAGCACCGCTACCATTTGCAATACCTCATTTACACGCTTGCACTTGACCGCTACCTGCGACTTCGTGTTAAGAACTACTGTTATGAAAATCATTTTGGAGGTGTGTTCTATCTTTTCATACGTGGGGTACGCCCTCACTGGCACAATGCTGACCGAAGTCCAACAGGTGTCTTCTATAGAAGACCCAAAACCGAGCCTATTGCAAGGCTTGATCGCTTGTTTGGAGAACCTCCCAAGCGCGGACCTTTGGGCGCGAGGCGATGACTATCCCATTCGATGCAAGTGATGCGCTTGCGAGAGGATTTGCAAAACATTTAGCAGCCATAGCGAAACGTTCGGGCGCGCCAGCTGAGGTTGTTTCGCCGCTCGAACATGCAGCTTATCGAGCGAGCCTTGCATGCGCTGCGGGAAGTGTCTGTATACCACTCGGCGAGCTGCTTCATAGCGGGAAAGACGAACTAGACGCCAAATTAGAGCCCCCACTCAAGCCCACACTCGAGCCCCCACATACAGCCAAATGGCGGAGCGACCTTGAGGCCTTGCGTGAAGCACTCTTTGCTAGCACGATGCTCAGTGCATCGGATCATCCAATACGACCTCTCGTAATAGATGAGCAGGATCGTCTTTACCTTAATCGATACTTCGATTATGAAGAGCGGCTAGCGCGCAGGCTCCTACAAACTTACACCGGACCTCGGCAGGCGATTGATCAATCGTTAAAGGATTTTTTTCAGCGCTTGTTTCCCCAGCAACATAGGGCAAGCGATGTTAAGCCAGACTGGCAAGCCCTCGCAGTCGCGCTTGCCATCAACCGCGGATTCACCTTGATCAGTGGAGGACCAGGTACGGGCAAGACCACAAGCGTTTTAAAACTAATCATTTGTGCAAAGTATATGGACCCTGAGTGCCGGATTCGCCTCGCTGCACCGACCGGTAAGGCAGCCTCCCGCATGCTTGAGGCTTTATCAAAAGCGGCCGAAGGCATCGGCCAAACAATAGACCTCTGCAAGGAGGTCGAAGGCATTCGCACGGCACTAGAACTCCCCAAGGAGGCCTTTACAGTCCATCGACTACTTGGTGCGAGCGCACACGCTGATCGATTCCACTACGACCGCGATCATCCGCTCCCACTCGACCTACTCATTGTTGATGAAGCCTCGATGCTTGATCTTGCCCTTACCGTGCAACTCATCGAAGCAGTACCAAGTACAGCACGGATTGTGTTTCTCGGTGATAAGGATCAGCTCGCCGCGGTCGAAGCGGGCGCTGTTTTCGCCGAACTTAGCGCATCGCCTTGCCTAAGCCTTGCCTGCTGTGAGCAACTCGAGCAAATCACAGGCATAAGTGCCTCTTCTTATCAAAACGCGTCCCCCTCCGAACCCTCACTCGATAACGTTATCTGGCTTCGTCACAATTATCGATTCGCCAAGCACTCCGACATCGATGACTTGATTGGCTTAATCAACAAGGGCGATGCAAAGACGCTCATGGCACGATTGAAATCGGGAAGCTATCAAAGCATCACCTGGCATGACGACACGTCCTCTCCACTTAGCGGGGAAGCAAAAGCATTATTACTCGAGCCGATGGCCGACTATATCAAGCAGCTTGACACCGACTGCCAAGACCTCTTCTCGCTGTTTGATCGTTTAGGCCGTTATAAAATTCTATGTGCAGAGCGAGATGGTCCACGTGGCGTTGAGGCCATGAACCAAATAGTTAACGAGGCTACGCAAATGGCGCAACGCGGTCGGGGCCACATAAAGCGCGAACGCTTTGTTGACGATGCCGTCTATCAGACTTGGTATCCTGGTCAATGCATCATGGTGCTTCGAAACGACTATCACTTAGGTCGTTTCAACGGCGATATAGGTATCGTTATGCCAAATACGCAAGGCCATCCCGTGGTTTATTTTCCAGATGCGCTTGAGCCAAACAAGGCAATCAGCCTAAGCAGGCTAGGTGACTATGAACTGTCTTTCGCACTGACGGTGCACAAAGCACAGGGCTCGGAGTTTGATCACATTTGCCTCGTGTTGCCAAACAAAACTTCACCGGTCGTGAATAAGTCCTTGCTATACACTGCCATCAGCCGCGCAAAAAAGTCGGTATCCATCATCGCAAGCGAAACAATTCTCTTTGAAGCAATCGCAAGGCCGGTAAAACGCTATAGCGGTATCCGTTCAAGAATCGCAACCCTGCATGCTTAAACCGATCACCTAGGTTTACCGTTAACGTTGTGATTTTCTTTTTGCCATCGCATGCGCGTGCCTTAAGCGTCCCACGACTCCGCTAGGGAAATAATAGACCGACAACACGAATAGCAGGCCTAGCCATAATAACCAGCGGTCAGGGTTAACAAGATCAGCAAGCACCGGTGTATGAGCGAACGAATGGCTAGCGATGCTCAATAAATCCTGCAGGTAATTCTGTGCCAGGACAAACAGTACTGACCCGATTAACGCACCGTAAATCGTCCCCATACCGCCGATCACCACAATCAACAACACATCCAACATAATCTCAAAGGACAACGTGGTGTCAGGTCCAACATAGCGAAGCCATATCGCCAGCAAGGCACCTGCGATGCTCGCAAAAAGAGAAGACAAGAGATTAGAAAGCGTTCGATAGGCAACTGTGCGGTAGCCAATTGCTTCGGCACGAAAGTCGTTTTCACGTATGGCCTGAAGTACGCGGCCGAATGGCGAATTCACGATACGCAACAATAAAAGGAACATTACTGCGACGACAAGATAAATGAGCCAATAGCTCAACGCCCTGCCGTCAATCAAAAGACCAAAGACTTCCGCTTCAAAGGGTTCAAACGAGGGACTGAGCCATGTTGGATTCTTAAAGGTAAGCCCATCTTCTCCACCGGTAAGCTCGCTAAGTTGCGAGGCAAGGGTCTGAAAGGCCGAAGCCACAGCGAGCGTAATCATGGCGAAGAAGATTGCGCGCACACGCAAACTGAAGAGGCCAATCGAAAGCGAAAGTAGTGCCGACAACATGAGCGCAGCGCCAAGCCCCACAGCAACTGCCATCCAGCTTTCACCCAACTTGATGCTTGCGATCGCAACGCCATATGCACCAATCCCAAAGAACATGGTGTGCGCAAAGCTCACAATGCCGGTATAGCCCAATAAAAGATCGTAGCTTGCAACAAGCAAGATAAAAATAAGTATCTTGGCTGCAACCGACATAGCCTTTACACCAGGGAACAAAAAGGGCGCAAAGGCGAGTACAACAACAATCAGCAATAGGGCCGCCGATAGCCAAGGACTTTTCGGCAAGTCGTTGGACAATAGCCTGCGCATCATCTTAACGATTACTCACTGGATAAAGCCCTTGAGGGCGCCACAACAAAATGGCGACCATCAGGGCAATATTCGAGAACAAGGCAATTTTTGGCTCCAAAAATCCTGCGTAATTCGCCACCAAACCAACGAGCAAGGCACCAACGAAGCAACCCAATATGCTGCCAAGACCCCCGATAATAATAACGATAAAAATCAGTACATTAACCTGCGAGCCCATTTGTGCGGTGACACTTTGCTGATAAAAACCCCACAGCACGCCACCCAAACCTGCCAGCGCCGAGCCGAGCACGAAGACCCCGACAAAGAGCCGATTGATTCGATAGCCCAACGCTTCGACCATGCTGCGATCTTGCACACCAGCACGGATCAACAGACCAACCTTAGTGCGTGTGAGGGTTATGAGCAGGGCTGCAAACACCAAAAGCCCTACCGCTGAGGCAAACACTCGATACTTTTCAATCGCAGCGTCATGAATCAACCAACTACCGCGCAAAGCATCAGGCAGCGGTAGTGGAATTTGCAGCGGTCCCCAGGTGAGCTTGATAAGCTCCTCACCAATAATCATGCCGCCCATGGTGATGAGAATTTGCTTCAAATCCAATCCATATACCGGTCTAATAATCAAACGTTCAAATACAAAACCTAGCGCAGCAGCAACAGCCATCGCGACCGCCATCGATATAAATAGCAATACCGTATCATCGAGGTCTGTTTGGGCCCCGAATGCCATCACGCTAGTAGCGACAAAAGCGCCAAGCGCTATGAAAACTCCGTGGCCGAAGTTAAGCACATCCATCAGACCAAAGACCAGCGTCAGGCCCGATGCGATCACAAAGATAATCAACCCCATGGTCAATCCTGCAACCGTGAGCGTCAGCCAACTGCTATGACTACCAACCGCTAGCCAAGCCGATCCGGTCAGTCCGATGAGTAAAAACAAAGGGGCGAGGTCGAACTGGGCCTTGGGGAGCACTGCCTGCGAACCGTGATGCTCATTGCCAATCGGCTTGTCAGAGCTTGTCATCCCTGAACTCCAAGTGAAAGCCCGAGCAATCGTTGTTGCAATGCCTCATCTGCAGCGAGGTCAGCCATCGCGCCTCGAAACACGATACGTCCATCATCCATCACAGCAACATGATCACCAAGCGCGCAAGCCATGTGGAAGTTTTGTTCGACCAGCAACAGGCTCGTTTGCTGCGCCTTCAGTGCCAATAAGGCTTTGATCAAATTGTTGACCATAGCCGGTGCCAATCCCTTGCTTGGTTCATCGATAAGGATAAGTTCACGAGGCTCAATGATTGCGCGAGCTATCGCAAGCATTTGCTTTTGACCGCCACTGAGTTTGCCTGCCGGGAACAACCAAAATTTTCGCAGCGCGGGAAAGAGCGAAAAAATCCACGACAGCCTTTCCTGATCTAAATCTCGCACCCGGCTAGCTTGTCGCGCAGCAAGCAACATATTTTCCTCAACGGTTAGATCGCTAAAAATACCCATCGACTCAGGCACATACGCAATACCGAGCCTTGCGATTTCTGCGGTTGGCATCGCTTCAATTGCTGTATCACGAAAAAATATACTACCCTTTGATACAGGACATAATCCCATCATGCTGCGCAGTGTCGTTGTCTTACCTGCCCCGTTTCGCCCGAGCAAGACGGTCACTTCCCCTTCTGGCATATCGAAGTCAACACCGTGCAAAATATGATAAGCACCAATATAGGTGTGCACATCGCTCAAGCGCAGGATGGGCTTATTCAAATGAGGCTCCTGGCCTCTGCCTTCAATGGGCTAGGTAGCCCTTCTGGGCTCTTCCCAAGATAGGCTTGCTGAACAATCGTTGAGGCCATGACATCGGTGGGTGCCCCATCGGCAACAAGGCATCCCTGGTGTAGCACAACAATACGATCAGCAAGTTGGTGCACAACATCCATTTTGTGTTCAACGAGTAGGATGGTTCTGTCGGATTGTCGCTTTAATCGCTGTATCAAACCCAGAATGATCGGCACATCATCCACACTCATCCCGGCCGTTGGCTCATCGAACATATAGACCTTCGGCTTAAGCGCCATCAGGAGGGCAACCTCGAGCTTGCGTTGATCGCCATGTGAAAGGCTAGCAGCCGCCAGATCAGCCTTTGCGCTAAGTTGCACCTCGGCTAGCAGCGCTTCGGTTTCATCAATCCAAGCTTTCTTATCGCTCCAAAGGCTTAGTAGATCAAGCCAGGCCAGCTTGGAACGATCTCTTGATTGGGCACGCGCTTGCACGGCCAATCGGACATTCTCGATAACACTCAGTTGTGGAAAAAGTTGAGTGAGTTGAAAGGCACGACCCAAACCCTTTCGTGCTCGCAATGGCGCACTCAACGCACTGATGTCTTCACCTTCAAGCAGCACCCTGCCCTTTGATGCCGGCAACTGTCCACTGATGAGATTGAAGTACGTTGTCTTGCCAGCACCATTGGGGCCGACTATTGCGGTAAGCGTGCCCGCGTTAAAGCGGCAGGACACCTGATCAACAGCCAGGTGCCCCCCAAACTGTACTGATAATTGCTCAGTCTCGAGCATGGGCCCGAGCCTTATGGGACTTAACGCTTATTGCGAATCGGGATTTGCATCTCGGACGCTGGAATCACCCTGACCAGCTCCGGCACACCCCAAGCGAAAGCTGGATCGTTCTTAATGCGAAAATGATACATATCCTGCATAGCCTGATGATCTTCCTTGCGAAAAGTCATTTTCCCCTTGGGTGTATCAAAACTCATCCCCTCCATCGTTGCAATCAGTTTGTTGGTATGGGTATCGCCTGAGGTCTTTTTCAGTGCCTCAACAACAGCAATCGCAGCACTCATGCCCCCCGCCGTGAAAAAGTCGGGTGGATTTTTAAAGCGGCTGTAATGATTTGCCACCAACCACTCATTGACAGGATTTTTTGGAATACCAAAGTAGTAGTAAAGCGCGCCTTCCATGCCTGGAAAGTTCTTATAAGCCACCATCGCAGGGAGAATGTTTCCCCCGGTCGCCAGCTTAATCCCAAAACGCTTGTCAAGATCAAGGTCGGCGATTTTGGGAAACGGCGTTGGACTACCGCTCCAACTCACCGAAAGATACTTCTGCCCAGGCTGATCTTTGAGCTTATCAATGATTCGCTGCAATCCCGCCGTAAAGTCGGTTGTGCCGACGGGCAGATATTCTTCGTGCACGACTTTTGCCTTCTTGGTGAACTCCTTGGCGGCCTTAACACCATCGCGACCAAAGGCATTGTCATTAGCCAAGATCGCAATCACATTCCCTGGCTGATCAAGCGCCGCAGCATTTGCCGCGGCATCTTGGCTACTATTTCGACCGGTGCGGAAAATATATTTATTCCACTTATCGCCGGTAATACTGTCGGCTACCGCAGGTTCGACAAGAAGAATCTTCTTGTATTCCTCGGCAACTGGCAGCATCGCAAGAGCCACTGGCGAGGCTGTTGGTCCAACAGCAAGATCAACCTTGTCATCCGCATAAGCTGCCGCTAAAGCAGCTTTGCCGACATCGGGTTTACCTTGATCGTCTTTTTCAATCACTTCGATCTTTCGGCCGGCCACCATCATGGTACCGCCGGTCGCATACTCAAGACCCATGTTAAAACCAACAATGCTCTGTTTTGCATAAGCCTCAAGCGGGCCGGTTTTGCTTGCAATCAGTGCGATCTTGACCGGGGGCTTGTTCTGTGCAGCTGAAGGTAATGCGCAAAATCCAAGCGCGGTGGCCATGATGGCCAAAGTGTAACGACGTTGTAACATTTAAACGCCTCCCAAAGCGTAACGAATATAAAAAGTCAGACTCATGCTCAATACCCCACCCTGCAGACACTGATGTATGGCCTTGAGGCCCTTAAGCAGCGCCTGGCGTAGGTGAGGAAAGCCAAGATTTTTCGTCGGGCAGTCGGCTAGCTTAGCTCGACCGTCCTAAATTCTCACACGAATTGCTTCAGCAGCACGATCCTTTACCGTAAAGGTATCAGATTGTTCGGGAGAAAAAATCGCTCCCTGGAAGGCAAGCGAAGGTTTCGAATCATCTGACAGGGATGCACATAAGACCATACGCAGTGCCGTTAGCGAGTTGTATGGCCTCATCGATATCACAAAAGCCAATAATCGGCGACACCGGTCCAAAGGTCTCTTCGCGCACCAGGGTGTGTATCCTGCTGCAACAGCCTGGTCAACATAACATGTCGAAACGATGACATTAAAAGCTTAGGGTCTCATACACGTCTTTGGCTCCCATACATTTCCTTGGAAGGCTTCGCTGAGTTAGCCCCATGGAAATCGAGCAAGCCTTGCAAGCAATTGCGCTCGCGATGCAGGATTTAGGCTTACTAAGCAGGGCACCTGCTGCTTACTTGCGTCCGAATTGATGGATTGAAAATTTGAGTAAATAAAGCAGAGCTAGTGCGCCGAGTAAGTCGCCCAGCAGCATCGCAGCAAACTCCTGCCCATGGTCACCCTCAATGCCCGAAAAAATGCGCAAAAGTGTATGCCCACCCGCATTGAGCAGTGCTGAAACGGTTCCAATGGCGATGAGCACGCTTGGCGTAAGGCCGCGAAGCCGCCCGCTCATGTCGGCACTCTTTGGCAATAAGAGCCGCATTGCCAGATAAGCCGAACAGCCACTGATAAGCGGCGCGAAGCATTTCATGAGCCAGTTATCGGGCCATATGATGCCGGCTACGGCATAGGCACCCAAGCTCAAGCCAATCGCTGCGTAGCGCTCAAATAGAATCGTGAGTACGACACGCAGTCCGTGGGGCCAGTAAATGAGGTTGACGCCCTCAACAACTTCAAAGCGCTCAAACACAAAGCCGTTGAGCCACCAGGCCGCAATGCCCAACGCTGCGCACAAGACCACAAATCCTAAACGAAGAATAATGAGCTGCATGTTGCAGCGCATTATTTATTCTTTGCAACGTTCTCACTTACAAAACCCACATCGTTTGTAGGTCTATATCAAAACCCATGAACCTCATCGACGGGGAAGCTTCGGGTCTTAACTTCAGCAACATAGGCTGCAAACGCCCCCTCAATCGAGCCGGTCTGCGCGAGAAAATCCTTGACAAATCGTGGTGTTCGACCGATTTTCATCCCAAGCATATCGTGGAGGACGAGCACTTGACCTGCTGTGCCACAGCCAGCACCGATGCCAATCGTGTGGCAGGCTTTCAATGCGTCGGTAATTTTTACTGCGAGTGAAGCAGGCACCATTTCCAGAACCAGCAGGCAAGCACCCGCCTGCTCAAGGGCTAGCGCATCCTCGCGCAAGCGCTCAGCGTCTTCAGGCGTTTTTCCTTGGAGCCTGTAACCACCAATGGCATGCACCGTTTGAGGCATCAAACCGAGATGCGCACAAACCGGTATGCCGCGCTGAACGAATTGATCGACCATATCAATGACCCAGGCACCGCCCTCGAGCTTGACCATTTGTGCGCCAGCCTGCATCAATGCGCTGGCACTTCGAATGGCCTGATCTAAGGATGCGTGATAGCTCCCGAAAGGCATATCGGCAATCACCATGGCCGTGCCGCCCTGCGCTTCGAGACCTCGGACCACCGATTCAGTGTGGTAGCAGATGTCTTCAAGCCTGACAGGCAGCGTGCTCTTTCGTCCCTGACACACCATCCCCAGAGAGTCGCCCACCAATATCACATCGACGCCGGCCCTGTCAGCAAGCACCGCGAAACTTGCGTCGTAGGCAGTGAGCATGGCGATGGGCTCACCGCGACCACGCATGAGCGACAGGCTGTTGACGTTAACGCTCGCGCGCCGAGGCGCCTCGGCGCTTGGGGATTGATAAGGCATCGAACTTTTCTCCTAAAGAACGTCAGAAATGGCGATGTAGCGCTTGAGCTCGATACATCGAACCCGACAAGCGTAAATGCGCTAGGCCTGCCAGTATTCCACCCAGCGAATGCCGACAACCGTCATCAACAAGGAGCCCAACACATGCAAGGCAACGGTAGCCAACGCCCATTGATAGCGCTCGCTTTGAAGCATGCTCACAACTTCCGCTGAAAAACTCGAAAAGGTCGTAAGCCCCCCTAGCAAACCCGTGATAACAAAAAGACGCCAGGCGGGATCCATATCCGCATGCTTTGAAAACCACGCAACAGCCACACCAACCAAAAAGCCCCCCAGCAGATTTGCAAGCCAAGTCCCAAGCGGCATCGCGCTCCAGCGATGATTCATTGTTGCACTCAGCCCCCAACGCAACGCGGCACCGAGCGATCCACCAAGCATAACGGCGCACAGGGATTGCATCACGGGAAGGCTCCTTAACAGTGTCACACAAGACGGAAATGACGGCTTGCTCTAAGATTCGCAGGTTTTGGCGAGTCGATCAAAGACAGGATGCCTCTTCATGCTGCAGCGCGAGCAAAAGGCGGCGTCTTCGAAACTATGTCCTGCCGCAAAAAAGCAAAGCACCATCCAAAAAACAAAAACTCCACTCAACAACTATGGCTCACTTTTTATTTCGGCGGATCAGCGCTACATGGCCTCCACGCATGCCGCCCGCCTGCAAGGCTCTCATAAGAGCTGTGCTCAAGGCGGTTTGCCTGGCCACCTGCCTTATATCGGGCGCGGTAAATGCTCAAGGCGCCGGGTCAAAGTCCCAGAAGGATATCAGCGATAAGCCGGTCATGCAGGTCGAGACCGCAACCGTCAACACGATACAGTCGCGAGAGCGTATCCAAGCCCAAGGCAGCCTGGTTGCATGGCGTGAAGCTGCCGTGAGTCCGCAAGTGCAAGGCCTTGCGATCACAGAGGTCTTGGTCGAACTCGGTGACCGCGTCGAACGCGGTCAGCTATTGGCGCGACTCGATCAACGCTTACCGCTTGCTGAACTCGCGCAGGCTAAGGCGCAGTGGGCTGAAGCAAGAGCTGGCCTTGATGAGAGTCATTTGCAACTCGAGCGCGCCATGCAATTGAAGGCCAAAGGTTTCTTTAGTGAATCGCAGCTGAGTCAGGCGCAAAACCAAAGCCGTATGGCCAAGGCCCGTGTTGATGCTGCACAGGCTGCCATCGAACTGCGGGAGCTGCAAGTTTCGCAGACTGAGTTGCGAGCACCAGACTCGGGGCTTATCAGCGCGAAAGCAGCCTTGCTGGGAGCCATCCCGCCCTTAGGCGCCGAGCTCTTCAAAATCCTGGTCCAGAGTCGGATTGAATGGCGCGCTGAATTGACCAGCCAGGACTTGGCTAGGATCGCACCCGGATACCCAGCGCGGGTGCAGTTGCCTACTGGGGAAGGCATCGAGGGGAAGGTGCGCTTGCTTGCTCCTTCGATCGACCAGACAAACCGTAATGGACTGGCCTTGGTCACACTTGCCTCGTCACCGAAGCAGGCTCGTGTGGGCCAGTTTGTGCAGGGCAGCATCGACGTAGGCCAACGCTCGGTAATGAGCCTCCCCCAGTCCGCGCTCGTAGTCAGAGACGGCTTTACCCTTGTGTTCCAGATCGACTCGCAGAACCGCGTGCGTGCTCACAAGGTCAAAGCGGGGGCGGTTGTCGGTGATCGCGTGGAGATTCTTGAGGGGATCGCCCAAGGCGCGCTCGTGGTTGCCCGCGGTGGCGCGTTTTTAAATGACGGCGATTTAGTGCGTATTGCCAAGCCATGAATCTTTCAACCTGGTCGATTCGGCACCCGGTGCCGTCCTTAATGCTGTTTGTACTACTTTGCATGGCCGGCTTGATTGGCTTTCAAAGTATGAAAGTACAGAACTTCCCCGATCTTGACTTACCGACCATACAGGTTCAGGTCGCTCTGCCTGGCGCAACGCCCAATCAGCTAGAGACAGATGTTGCAAGAAAACTAGAAAACGCGATCGCACCCTTGCAAGGTCTCAAACACATCAGCACGAAAATCAGTGACGGTGCTGTATCGATAACCGCTGAGTTTCGTCTTGAAAAACCGGTCCAGGAAGCGCTTGATGAAGTGCGATCTGCGGTTCAGACAAGCCGAACTGATTTGCCGGCTGACCTTCGAGAACCCGTGATCAGTAAACTCAATCTCGCAGGTACACCGGTGTTGGCTTACACCATCGCCTCATCGACACTTGATGAGGAGGCGCTTTCCTGGTTCGTTGATAAGGAACTCAGCAAGCGCTTACTCGCTCTTCGCGGCGTGGGTGCCGTGCAGCGTGTTGGTGGGGTAAATCGCGAAATCTCGGTTCAGCTTGATCCTATCCGTATGAATGCCATTGGCATGTCTGCCGCTGAGGTCTCCCAACAGCTTCGCGCGGTGCAGCAAGAAGCCAGTGGCGGCCGAACCGATCTCGCAAAGGCTCAACAGCCGGTCCGATTGCTTGCAAGCCTCGCTGAAGCGCAATCCTTAAACAAGTTTGCAATCGCGCTACCTCAAGGCGGCTCGATCAGACTCGACCAACTCGCCGACATCCGTGACGGTATCGCTGAGCGACGGTCGGCTGCCTTTTTGAACGGTCAAGCAGTCGTTGGCTTTGAGGTTGTCCGCAGTCGTGGCGAGAGTGAGGTTCAGGTGGGACAACGAGTCCGCGAGTCGCTTAGACAGCTAAAGGCAGAGCGCGCCGATATTCAGTTAACCGAAGCATTTGACTTTGTCACACCGGTCGAAGAGGAATATGACGGTTCACTCATGCTGCTCTACGAAGGCGCCCTACTCGCTGTGCTTGTGGTTTGGGTGTTTTTACGGGACTGGCGGGCTACCTTTGTGTCCGCCCTCGCACTGCCGCTTTCGGTGATCCCAGCCTTTGCCGGCATGGCATGGCTAGGTTTTTCGGTCAATGTCGTCACACTGCTCGCTTTATCCTTGGTCATTGGCGTCTTGGTGGATGATGCCATCGTTGAGGTTGAAAACATTGTTCGCCATTTACGCATGGGCAAATCGCCCATCCAGGCAGCCATCGATGCAGCCGATGAGATCGGGCTTGCTGTGATTGCAACCACCTTCACCTTGATAGCGGTATTTCTGCCGACCGCCTTCATGAGTGGCATTGCGGGCAAATTTTTCAAACAATTCGGGTGGACGGCCTCACTTGCCGTCTTTGCATCGCTGCTCGTAGCAAGAATGCTGACACCGATGATGGCTGCGTACATGTTGCGTGATAAGGGCACGGCACACCACGAGCCCTTTTGGATGAAGCCTTATCTTCGCCTGGTTAAGCTGTGCCTTCGATTCCGATGGCTAAGCCTGTTGCTCGCCATTGGATTTTTCCTGGGATCGCTGTCGCTCATTCCACTGCTGCCTACAGGCTTCATTCCCCCCGACGACAATTCACAAACGCAGGTGTATCTTGAGCTTCCGCCTGGCTCAAGCCTAGAGCAAAGCACAAAGACCGCTGAGGCAGCAAGACAGCTGCTTTCTTCCATCAAGGAAATTCAAAGTGTGTACACCACGATTGGCGCTGGCACGGCAGGCACCGACCCATTTTTAGGAGGCGGTGCCAACGAACCGAGAAAGGCGACCCTCACGATTGCACTCACGCCGCGCGGTGACCGAGCGCGTAAACAAGTCATCGAAGCGTCCATCCGTGAGGCACTCAAGTCATTACCTGGTGTTCGCAGCAAAGTAGGACTTGGCGGCTCAGGGGAAAAGTACATCCTGGTACTAACCGGCGATGATCCCCAAAGCTTAAGCCAGGCGGCCATCGACGTGGAGCGCGATTTACGCAGCATCAAGGGACTTGGCAGTATTGCATCAAGCGCGAGCCTCTCAAGACCCGAAGTGATGATTCGACCCGATGTTGCCAAAGCTGCAGACCTCGGCGTCACGACGGCAGCCATGGCACAAACCCTACGCATCGCCACGCTCGGTGACTATGATGCGGCGCTTGCCAAGCTCAACCTCAGTGATCGCCAGGTTCCGATTGTGGTGCGGCTTAAGGACGATGCTAGGCAGGATATGCAAACGCTGGGGCAGCTGCTCATTCCCGGAAGCAAAGGGCCAGTGATGCTTTCGCAGGTCGCAAGCATTGAGCTTGGAGGCGGTCCAGCGCTGATTGAACGTTACGATCGCGAACGAAACATCAATTTTGAGATCGAACTTTCGGGTATGCCACTTGGCGACGTGACCGCTGCTGTTGCCCAACTACCATCGCTTAAGCAACTGCCGCCCGGCGTCGCACAACGAGAAATCGGTGATGCTGAGGTCATGGGTGAACTTTTTGCGAGTTTTGCGTTGGCGATGGGAATCGGTATCTTATGTATCACGATGGTACTTATTTTGCTTTTTAAGAGCGTTCTCCATCCGATCACTATCTTGGCAGCGCTTCCCCTCTCATTGGGCGGTGCTTTCGTTGCACTGCTACTTGCCGACAAGAGCTTTTCAATGCCTTCGCTGATTGGATTAATCATGCTTATGGGGATCGCAACCAAAAATTCGATTCTGCTGGTCGAGTACGCCATTGAGGCAAGTAAAACAGGACTTGATCGCCATCAAGCCTTAATTGAAGCCTGCCGTTTACGCGCACGACCGATCATTATGACAACGATAGCAATGGGTGCGGGCATGCTGCCCATTGCAAGCGGATGGGGTGCTGCCGATGCTAGCTTTCGGTCTCCGATGGCCATTGCTGTCATTGGCGGACTGCTTACCAGCACGGTGCTGAGCCTGCTTGTTATCCCGGTCGTCTACACCTTCATCGACGATCTTGACCGTTTTTTCGGAGGACTCCGTAAAATGCCGAAGGTGAAGCTTGCCAAGTAACATAACTTACGTTAGTTTACGTATGTCGCCTTGGAGACTGATAGGATTCAGTAAGCAATTATCACCAGTAACAGGTCTATGCCCAAGCCTAGTCAAGACGCCCTCAAAACATTCAGAACGCTACGCCGCGTCAGCCAAGCGCTCAGGCTAGACACGCGCAAACCGAGTATCGATACTGGCCTCGGTAAGGCACAGTTGCATGCACTTTCAGTTATCCATCAGCAACCTGACATCGGAACGGGCGATCTGGCAAAAGCCATGGAGGTTCAGCCTAGCACGGCAAGCAACTTGGTTAAGCCTCTGATTGCAAAAGGACTCGTCGAGGTTGAACATAGTAAAGTCGATCGTCGCATCGTTCAACTTCGAAGTACAGCGCAAGCTAGATCGCTTTTAAGGCAGGCACCAAGGCCTTGGAGTGGCCCGGTTCTTGAGGCGCTTCAAACCATGGACCAATCCACGCTCGACGCACTACAAGAGGGCTTAGAACAGTTGCTCGATAGCCTCACGCCGCCCCGCAGCCAGTTGCGCTAGTCGTGCAGTCAAAGGTTTAGTTTCCGGAAAATAAGCCCATCGTGGCTCACGCTGCATCCGCAAGCTTTCACACTGATCGTGCCATCATAAAGGCCTTGAGTGTCGAGAAAGAGTCGAACCATGCTTGCGCTAACAGGTTATGCAAATCGTCTATCAGTGATCGCCGGTCAATCGATTCGCTTTCACGTCAGCAATCACAGCGGTCAGGCGCTTGAGGCGGGTCTCGTACGGGTAGTTTGCGCCGACCCCAATCCTGACATAGGTGGCGTTCGCTATGAGGCGTGCGAGTTACCCGTTCTTGAATTGAGTACACCGGGGCCGCAATCGGTTCCCTTAGGATCGTATGCGAGGCTTGGTCCCGCGGATCTGCTCAAGGGCATCAGAAGCTTCACACTTTGTTTTCACCTACAAGCTCGGTTGCATTCGAGTGAAACACAGGTTATTTGCTCTACTATTGACGACGATCTTAATGGTATTCAATTCGAGCTGAGTCCACAGGGGCAATTAGTGCTTCAGCTCGCCTCAGAAAACGAAAGCCAATTTTTTCGATTCGATGAAACGCTCCAACGACACTGCTGGTACCGCTGCAAGCTTGTGATCGATGCCTTATCAGGAACCTTTACCTGGCAGTTGCGCGACTTGTCCCACGCCGATGGGAAAAGCATGCTGCAGACTCATCCTGTGCTTGGCTCATTCGTAGGCTCAAGTGCAGCACTGAGTATCGCAAGTGCTTCGTCACAATTGCCACGACAGTGTTTTAACGGACGGATCGAAGACCCTTGGCTCATCGCTGAGGCACTTCCCCTTGACAGCGAACTGAACTTAGCGGAGGCGGCCTCGCACCCAAAATGCCTCGGGGCTTGGGACTTTTCGCAAGGCTTCGAGACCCAGACTCTGGTCGATATAGGGCCGAATCAACATCATGGTGAACTCTTCAACACGCCAACTAGGGCGGTTCGCGGTTCGTTATGGACAGGCAAGGAACATTGCTTTCGTCATGCGCCTAGGCAATACGCAGCGATTCATTTTCACCAGGACGATCTCGACGATTGTCGATGGCCGGTTACCCATGAAGTGCGCATTCCTGAAGGCTTTGCCTCAGATGCCTACGCACTCATGTTAAAAACTGAAAACTATCAAGAAAACATCCCCTTTTTTGTTGTTCCGAAACTAGGTACAAGCAAAGCAAAAATTGCGGTGCTTGTCTCGACCTACACCTACACGGTCTATGGAAACCATGCAAGGCCTGAGTGGTTTGCTGATCCAGCGTGGCAAAAATCTTATATCGAACAAGCAAAGGCTTGGCATGCTTATCCCTACAATCCGGGCGAACACCAAGACTACGGACTTTCCACCTACAACAGTCACCCCGACGGGTCCGGCATTGGCCTGATCAGTTGGCGTCGGCCCATGTTGAATTTACGCATGGGCTATATAACTTATCCTTATCCATCAATACGCGCTT
The DNA here is from genome assembly GCA_900299025.1 of Burkholderiaceae bacterium. GTDB lineage: Bacteria > Pseudomonadota > Gammaproteobacteria > Burkholderiales > Burkholderiaceae_E > UBA3064. The sequence continues at coordinate 8,058 of OMIE01000157.1, read as the reverse complement.
CGGGACTGCGTCACTACCCTGCCGATAGTCATTTATTGATGTGGCTTAAGCACCATCAATTGGACTATGAATTAGTTACCGATGAGGAGCTACATCGCGAGGGGCTTGCGCGGTTAAAGCCCTACAAGACTGTACTCACTGGCAGCCATCCCGAATATCACACCGAGCAGATGCTCAACGCGCTCAAGGCTTATCGCGACCAGGGTGGCACATTGGTCTATCTCGGGGGTAATGGCTTTTACTGGAAGGTTGCGCTCGACCCCACACGCGAAGGCATCATCGAGGTACGTCGCGCTGAAGGCGGCATACGTGCATGGGCGGCAGAACCGGGGGAGTATTTCCATCAGTTTGATGGCGAATACGGTGGGCTCTGGCGTCGTAACGCGAGACCTCCGCAGCAACTCGTTGGCGTCGGCTTTACGGCGCAGGGCAACTTCGTTGGCTCGTACTATCGAATCAGGCAAGAAGTTCGCGAAAATCCGCGCGTGAACTGGATCTTGGAGGGAGTCGATAGCGACATCATCGGTACCGAGGGATTTAGCGGACATGGCGCCGCTGGTTTTGAATTAGATCGCGTCGATGAACATCAGGGCACACCTGAGCAGGCCATCGTCATTGCTTCATCTGAGAATCATCCGCCGGATGCACCATGGGTACTCGTCCCTGAAGAGCAACTCACGCACATCACGACCATACCCGGTAAAAGTCACAAAGAGCTCATTCGCGCTGATATGACTTATTTTGATTGCAATGGGGGGGGTGCCGTCTTTTCGGTCGGATCGATTACATTTTGTGGATCGTTACCAGTAAATAACTTTAATAACGATTGTTCGAAAGTTCTTCTCAACATCGTCAATCGATTTATATCGCGCTAGCACGATGGCGTGATCTTTTGCAAGCACTGACCTCTATGGTACTTTGGTATGATTCGCTAGGTTTAATTTTCACGCGTTAAGAAAAAACCTAGCGAAGCCACCACGAGGCGTTGATAGCGCCCAAGCCATGGGAGACAATTGTTTGTTGCTCGATCAAAGATCCACGATTCCCTCGCGTTTTGAAGAAGCAATTCATGCGGTCATCGAACGAACGCGGGAACTCAATAAAATCACGCTGGCGGTTATTTACGGACAATTTCCCTGGGAAACTGATTCAGACGATGCAGAGGTACAACTTGCATTAATCCTCGATGATGACGTTACTGATTTTGTAGCTACTAAACTTGAGCTTACCAAGACCGCTTACGACGTTCTCGTAGAGACCGGCATTGAAGTTGCACCTTTCCCCGTGCCGGTTACCCACTGGTATTTGCCCTCGAAAGCTGCCAACCCATCCCTAATCGAAGATATTCGTAAACACGGTCTAAGAATTAACTTAGATCGAATCATCGCTCGTCCTCCTCCGCCCCAAGTTAAGGCTAGGCCTATCGCGGACATTGTCAGGATACTGCAAGATGTTTGCGAGGATTTGCAGCGATCATTTGATGTTCAAGGGCTTTACTTTGTGCCGCAAAACATCCCCAATAACCCGGATGACAAGAAAGCCCAACAAGCCCACACCGATTCAGAGCAAGGACCCGTCGACATATTGGTCGATTTTGGCGGGCGGCCAAGTACCGAGCGGGTGTTAGGTGTACAACAAAGCCTCGAGTCTGCTCTGCAAATGCCCGTCCAATTGTTGACCACCAGTTCGATTCGCAAGTCCTTGCTCGATCTGCTGCTTGAAAAGGCCATAAACATCCCAACGCGCGCTGACCTTGCAGAAATCAGTATGCATCGACGAGCCAGCATCCATACGAGCCCATTTGATGACGAATGAACAGCGACTTTCGGCCTTTGAGGCAATCCGTCAACTCAAGGCTGCTTATTGCCGATTATTAGACTGCAAGCAATGGCAGTCACTTCACGCTCTATTTTCAGAGGATGCGCGTTTTGACGGGTTTGGCTCTGCCCCCGACGGATCGACGAGAACAGCTTTTGTCAAAGGTCTTGAACATCGTCTCACTGAAGCGGTTTCAGTCCATCACTGCCACAATCCGGAAATTGATCTACTCAGCGATTCAGAGGCTAAAGCCATCTGGCCGATGATGGACTACGTGCAGTGGCCAGACCTTATGCAATTAAGCGAGGGCGAGAAGGCTGTCGGCTTTAAAGGTTATGGTTTTTATGAAGAAACCTATCGCCGCGAAGCAAATCGATGGTTGATCACTTACTCAAGGCTAAGCAGGCTTCGCGTTGATTTTTTAGCAAACGACCACCCAGCACCAAGAAAGGGAAGGCTTCCACCTCAAACAAATTGGATATAATTATTACACCTTTTCGCCATTAAATTATTATTCTGTTTATCTATTAAAGACAGCGCGTCTTAACAAGTGCGCAGGTGGAGGGGTTAGTCGCTCCTTCTGCAGCCTTACAAGCCGCCATCGCTGCTTCCTGCGCTGTGATCACCGAAGCACCCGAACCTACGCCATACAAAAGCTTGCTTGTCGTCAGCGCAATACTGCCGCAAAAAGTCGATTCGTTGGTGCCCTTGAAGGTAAGAACTACCTTGCAGTCAGCGCACTGTTGAGCAATTGCATTTGCTGCCTCTGCTGCTGACAAACACCGCCCGCTTGGAAGCCCGCTTGACGATGTACTCGAGCCGGCACCAGCTCCACAAGCAGCAACGCCCGGTGCAACGATCGGGTCAGCACCGGACTTGAAGCCGATCGCGCCGAACAAGTCCTTGGTACCGTCGATGCCACCACCGCAACTGCTCAAAACGAGCAATGAAGCGCCGCAAAAAAGGAAAAAACATAAGCGATTGAAGCGACGAAACATTTCTTTATGCACCATGGTCTCCGATGACAATCCTGATTCAACGAAACCATGATCATAATCGAGCTTTTTGACAAGCTCGGCGACGTGGCGCTTACGAGCTTTTTCTAAATAGTAGTTCAAAGGTCGATTTTCAGCGTGCAGGCATTTGATCGCCCGCAGTAGCGCTAGGCCTTGCTGCAACCGAATCACGCCATCGTTGAATATGGTGGTAGCCCGCTTCACTTGGCTTAAATTTCATCACGCGCGCGAATTCGATCGCACAAAAAGCAGTAATGTCAGCTATTGAGAAGCGCTCACCAGCGACCCAGGGGTGAGATTCAAGTCTTTTTTCAAGCCATTCAAGACCAGCCTCGCGCTTTTTTGCTTGATTTTCAGCAAAGGCTGGAAACTGAGGATTTTCAAGAGCCGCCAGACCGGGATGGCCGTGACGTACCCACTGCGCCGTGGGTAGTAGAACGTACCACTCAACATAGCGATCATACATTTCGATGAATGCCCGCTCTTCGTAACCCTCCCCCATCAGATTCGGATCGGGACAGTAGCCCTCAAGCCAGCTGCAAATCGCTCGGCTCTCGCTGATACAGCGGCCATCGTTAAGCGCTAATACAGGTACACGCGCGAGCGGATTAAGATGCAGGAAATCCTGATGACGATGTGCACCAGCATTTAGATCAACGGCAAGCCACTCGATTGACTCAATACCCTTCTCAGCGATAAACATGCACACACGTTTGGGGTTGGGTGCTCGAGGTGACATATATAATTTCATCGCTGAAAAACCCTCTGTTGTTTACTCTACCTGTGGTCGATAAGCCCATCTTACGCCTGACCCAAACCTTGGTAAACTGCCGATTCAAAGGCGAGGTAAGTTGGTAAGGATTGCTTATCCGCGAACGGAAAAAGTTGGGTGATGTACACACCAGCAATACCTGTTTTCTGATCGATCCAATAATAAGAATTAGCGAGCCCAGCCCACATCAACCCACCAGATGGTCTTCCTGTCGATAGGTCTTCATGATTGACTTGGAAAGCAAGGCTCCAACTCTTAGGCGAGTCCGGGAAGAACTCTGCATCAAGGGTCAGAGGTATTGCGGCTACTAGCGGTGTGACTCGACAATCTCCCATCTGATTTTGCCCAAGCGCCCAAACAGACTCGGGCTTGAGAACACGCTCTCCCGCAAGTTGCCCGTTATTTAAAATCATACGAACAAATCGCAGATAGTCACCCGCAGTGCTATAAAGACCACCACCACCCATTTCAAACTCAGGCTCTTGCGGCAATTCAAATGGAAATGGCGCAAGGCTGTCGTCTGGCCCTCGTAGGTGCACACCTGAGATCCGTTCGCGCATCGATGCACTGATCTTGAACGATGTGCTGTGCATGGCTAGTGGATCAAAAAGATTTTCTTGCATAAAAAGGCCAAGCGACTTCCCGCTGACTGCTTCCACCATCTTCCCAGCCCAATCGATGTTAATACCGTATTCCCAGCGCTCGCCAGGGTCAAACACCAAGGGAAGGCTCAGTGCCTTATTTCGACACTCGGTGACGCTTGGAATATAGAGCGCGGCTTGCACTTTTTGGATATCTTGATTCCAGATTTCATAGCTGAAACCCGCAGTGTGCGTAAGCAAATGCCTAAGCGTGATGTCCCGCTTAGGCGCTCTATAGGTAGGCATGCCTTGGTTGTCAAATCCTGTGAGGACTTGTACGTCGGCGAGTTGTGGAACAATGGCACTTGCCGGCGCATCCAAATCAATGAGACCTCGCTCGACGCATTGAACCGCGCAAACCGAGGTAACCGCCTTGGTCATTGAGGCAATCCAGCAAACTGTATCGAGTGTCATGGCAACACCACTACCAAGCAATCGCTCACCGAAAGCACCTTCGTAGAGCGTTGCCTCGCGAGAACAAGCCATCGCAACAATACCCGGTAATTTTTTATCACCGATGGCAGAAGTGAGTACCCGATCAATCGCAGCAGTATCGACTTTCATTAATAACCCCTTAAGAAGCATCTGACCAAGATGGTTAACCGCAGGCAAAAGGCCGTTGAAAAGATTTCACAAGGCCGATAAGAAACATTCAATCGGCCGTTAAAGCGAATTCACAAGGCCGATGAGAGGCGTTCGAGTAAGACAGACTAAAGATAACGGCTAAGTTCTTCAATATCATCATCGAGCATTTCACGAACCTCAATTTGTCTTAAAACTCCAGCACGGTCAAAGACAAAAAGTTGAGGAAGACCTTTTCGCTGCCGGAATACAGCCTGCCAGGGAGCGGTAGCAAAGCCAACCTCAAATTCATAAGCATGTTTCGCTACATACTGGCGAGCCAGCTCCGGCGCTTTATCAAGACTGATCGTGACCATGGCTAAACCCCTGTCCCGTTGGCTACGGTAAAGGCGATCGAGAAGAGGGCTTTGTCGTGCGCAAAACGGGCACCAAGAAGCCCAAAAAACAAGAATCAGCACTTTTGACCGATAGCTTGTCCAATCGATCTGCGTACCGTCAAGGCGCGTAAGCGGTAAAAAACTTGCCTGCTCACCTAGCTTCCATTCGGGAATCGGAAGCTGCACTACACTTTGTTGCGGTAGCGCACCTCGCGGCCACGATAAAGCTACCCCGGCTTGCGTAAGGGACTTAAGAAGACTGCGCCGCTTCAACATCGAGCCACCTTAATCAAAGCTAAACTCAATAACGCTATAAACCATTTGACCAAGGTGAGCTCGCGGAGGTATGCCGCCAAGAAAACGATCATCATCGTGGGCGATCAGTAACCGGCAATCAGATCCAATCACTGCCATGCCTTCGGGCTTATGTGAAAAGTGAATGGCTGCGCCCTTTTGATCTCGCACAAGCACAGGCCTTGCTCCCGCCAAGAACTGCGCTCGATGCTGAGTCAACAAGAACCCTTCCATACCTTTTTTGGACTCGGCACTTAATAAAAAGAAGAGCTGATCTTTGTCCGCGCAGTATTCGATCGACGACAGACCCCAGTCTTTGCTTGGGTCTGCTATGGTTTCGCCACCAATTAGGTCGCGCGCTGACCAATCCGCAAGCACGCTCACCTCGTCAAGCAACTCAATGCTCTTGTCATGGTTAATGCTGTATCGCATTGCAAGGACCAAAAAGCGAAACTTCGGCTCACGAAAGCTCAATCCGGTCTCACGAATGCCAAACATCAAGCGGCGTCCCGGCAAGGCGGCAAGCCCCTCAATCTTGAAATAGGGTGTTTTGATGACCGATTCAAATACAGAACGAAGCTTGATCGAGCTCACGACTGACTCCCGCTCGGTCGACTGGATCAATTGAGCTTGATCCACACGGCCGCGCGGCCAATAAAAAAAGGCATTGAATCGGTCCCACCCTGCATGAGCAGGATCGAAACGGTCAAATGCGGTGATGGCAAAGTCGATGGGGTCATCGACCGCCTGCGCAGCCGCTTCAAACTTTGTAGCTTGATCTAGGGGCGAAAAAGTACCAGCCATAAGGGGCGAGAGGCCGCCCTTTGAATCAATGCTTGCACGCAGGGCAACGGGTAAGGCAGGCAGTGGCTTATCGTTCAAAAACAATAAATCACCATCATGGTAAATGATGGCTGACACTTCGCAGCTTAGCGCCGGATCATCGCGTCGTTCTGCTGGCAAAAAGTCAAAACAATGGGCAATTTGATGCGACTGCCTTACAGCAGCCCTGAGCTCTGCGGCCAGCACACGATCTTGCAGAAACCCTAGCAACGCTAAAAACAACATCGAATGCGCTAGGAACTGCTTACATGTGCGCAGCCACACAGCTTGGTTTATAGACTCAGCATGAGCACAATCACGCTCGACAGTTAAGCCTTTGAAGGGAGAAAACATCATGTCAGGTGGCGCCCACGTCGATCCGTCCAATAAAAAAATCGCTTTGTTAATCTCTATTCTCGCCCTCATCCTCGCAATTTCTGAGACGCTCGGCAATGGGGCACAGACAAAAGCACTGGCGGCAAACATCGAAGCGTCGAATCTTTGGAATTTTTTCCAGGCCAAAACAGTTCGGATGACCGTACTACGAGCCACAGCAGAGGCAATGGAAACCGAGTCAGCAGGAAAGCCGAGCCCGCAAGTGGCCGCGCAGATCGAAAAGTGGCGGAAAACGGCAGAACGTTATGACAATGAACCCGACACGAACGAAGGCAGAAAGCAATTGATGGCGCGCGCTAAATCACTTGAATCATCGAGAGATCTTGCGATGTCTGCTTATCACCAGTACGAAATTGCGTCGGCGGCTGTTCAAATTGCGATTGTGCTTGCATCATCTGCTGTGATTACCGGGCTAAGTGTTCTAAGCTTTGCGGCGTTCGGATTAGGCGTAGTCGGCGTTGCCTTCACGTTGATTGGGCTTTTCGCTCCAACAGCGGTTCATCTCTTTTAACTCAAGCAGATAGCGCGCCTCCTGAAGCTCCGTCCTTTCCTTAGTTCTTCGTTTTTTCCTTCATGATTAGGAAGCGATTATCGAAATGAACTGATGGATTAAGTCGTTATGCTTCGCGTTCCAAAACGCATTCGGACCGCACATGATCGACCTTTTACTTAGCCCTGAAGCATGGATTGCCTTCGCCACGCTCACTGCACTCGAACTCGTCCTTGGCATCGATAATATTATTTTCATTTCGATCTTGGTTGACCGTCTGCCGGCACAGCAAAGAGAAATTGCCAGAAAGCTTGGACTAGCGATGGCCATGTTCATGCGGATTGGTCTGCTATTGGTTTTAGCATGGATAATCGGTCTTGTAGCGCCTTTGTTCACAATTCTTGACCAGGCGATATCAGGGCGCGATTTAATCCTGATTGCGGGTGGACTTTTTCTTGTTTGGAAAAGCACAACCGAGATTCATCATGCAATCGAAGGTGCCGAGACCACGACCCAAGCAAAAGCCAGTGCTGTGTTCTCATCAGTTATTCTTCAAATCATGGTGGTGGACCTCGTGTTTTCGCTTGACTCGATCATCACAGCAGTCGGCATGGTCGACGATGTCAGAATCATGATCAGCGCTGTCGTAGCATCGGTGGCCTTAATGATGGTGTTTGCAAAGCCGATCGGTCAGTTTGTATCTGAGCATCCCACGGTCAAGATGCTCGCATTAAGTTTCCTGGTCGTCGTCGGCATGGTCTTGGTTGCCGAGGGCTTCGATCACCATGTCCCCAAGGGCTATGTTTACTTCGCCATGGCTTTTTCACTTACCGTAGAATTGCTCAACATT
>OMIE01000156.1 GCA_900299025.1 Burkholderiaceae bacterium | reverse complement strand
CTCAATCATCATGCGAGCGATATCAGCTCCTTGACTCATATCGGCCCCGTCATAAATCACTTTCACCCCATAATCACTGGCAAGGCGCTGGCGCAAAGCCTCGATTTCGTGCGCCTCGCCGAATCCGTTCAAAACCAGATGAACACCTTCTTGCGCTAGCCCTTCGGCAATACCCAATCCGATCCCACTGGTTGAACCGGTCACCAATGCGTGTTTACCTTTTAAACTCATCGCAAACTCCCTTTGCTGGTTATTAAGTTTTAACGGCTACAGGAACGATTGTCGCTCAAGAATCGCCTCGATCGCAGCGATAGATCGACCTGATTGCGAAGGCGGCAAGCCACTCGCTCCCTGATTTGTCCTATCATCAGTCGCTTTATGACGGTTTGATGTCAGTTTCGAGTTTGCTGCGAGGCACCAGTGGGCGCACCCGTCAAAGCAAGTGATCACGGAGACACATCATGAAAAAGTTAAAGCTCGATCAACCCGACACTGGCTCGTTCACCCACGATGACCTGCACCAGCAGCCGCGGGAGGAACTGTCGAAGAAGCGCTATGAAAAGGAGTTGAAGCATCTTTTTCTAGAACTCATCAAACTCCAAGAGTGGGTAACCACGACCAAAGCTCGGGTAGTCGTGGTGTTTGAAGGCCGCGATGCTGCGGGCAAGGGCGGTGTCATAAAACGCATTACCGAACCACTCAACCCAAGGGTTTGTCGCATTGCGGCACTCGGTACGCCGTCGCCTAAGGAAAAAACCCAGTGGTATTTCCAGCGTTATGTGGCCCAACTGCCTGCGGGTGGTGAGATCGTATTGTTTGATCGCTCGTGGTACAACCGCGCCGGCGTTGAACATGTCATGGGTTTTTGCTCGGATGAGGAATACAAGGACTTTTTGCACGCCTGCCCCGAGTTTGAGCACTTGCTCGTGCGCTCAGGGATTATTCTCATCAAATACTGGTTCTCGGTGAGCGATGAGGTTCAGGAAGAGCGTTTTCGTGAGCGCGCCGAAAACCCACTTAAACGTTGGAAGCTAAGTCCGATGGATTTGTTATCGCGTGACAAATGGGTTGAATACTCGCAGGCTAAAGATACGATGTTTATGCACACCGACACGCGTCATGCGCCCTGGTATGTGGTCAATGCCGATGTGAAAGAACGAGCACGTCTCAATTGCATCCGCCACATGCTACAAAAAATCCCCTACCACTCGGTAAAACTTCCAGAAATTAAGTTAAACAAACGCAAAAAGATTCCGTCCGGCTATGTGCGTCCACCTCTCAATGCGCAAAACATTGTGCCGGACTTCTTCTAGCCTGGCGAACAGCCTGTGCTTGAAGAGAGACAGCATTTCCATAACATTCGTTGGGGAAACTATTTGTCGTGCATCACCCAAACGCCGTCCCAGCCATCGGCGGGCGGCTTTTTTTGGAAAAATTCGCATCGATCGATATAAAGCTTCGCTGCCTTATCGTCGGGGTTCATCTCGAGTACATCGGCAAAACCCTGTTTAGCATCGCTCCATTTTCCCGATCGATATCTCCCAAGCGCTAAGCGGAATGTGCGCAAAGCTTCGGCCATGTGGGGATAACTCGTCTCGGTGTGAAAATCGAGAATCTCATACACCGCAACGGGCTCTGTCTTACCTTTAACGACAACCAAATCAATCTCTCGCGCAAAGTAAGTGCCACGAAGCAGCTTATACGTGAATTCACTGATCAAAATCTTGGAACCATAACCTTTGCACGCTGACTCGAGCCTTGAGGCGAGATTCACACCATCACCAATGACGGTGTAGTCCATTCGTTTTTTAGAACCAATATTGCCCGAGACCACCGTATCAGAATTAAGACCGATACCAATGTCAACAGGATGCTTACCCTCAGCAAGCCTTTTTTCATTCCATTGACGAAGTGTTTTAATCATTGCAATAGAAGCACGTACGGCTCGGTCTGGATCATCGTCGTGAGCCATCGGAATCCCGAAGGCAGCCATGATGGCATCGCCAATGAACTTATCAAGCATGCCCCCTTCTTGTTGGATACAGTCAACCATCAAGGTGAAGTATTCGTTGAGCAGCATCACCGTACCCTGAGCACCTAGACTTTCTGTAATGCTCGTAAACCCGCGAATATCTGAAAACAGAATCGTTGCCTGGACGCTCTGCCCCCCTAATGCCTCAGCACCACTTGCCACGAGTTTGTCGGCAATACCTGGATCCATGTATCGGGACATGGTTGATTTCAAGCGCTTTTCACTCGAAATATCCTCGATTAAAAGCATAGAGCCAATCGCCTTTTTTTCGGCCGACAGCAATGGCATCGCAGTCAGATTCACAGACAGCGCTTCTTCAGCCACCTTCAACTCAGCTTCAACCGTAATTTCGGGCTCCATCGTTTGAGCGCAAGCGCTGAGCTTATCGAGCACCCAGCCATTATCGCCTGCGAAAAAGCCATCAACGGGCTTCATCAAAATCTGGGGTGCTGTGGTTTGGAATAAGCGAAGACCCGCAGCGTTACACGTCACGATCCGGCCCTGATCGTCCATCGTAATCACCGTATTAGACATCGATTCCAACATCGCTTCGTTGTAGTTCTTCATGTTCTGAACGTCCGTGAAGAGCTTGGCATTTTCTAGCGCAATCGCAATCTGCGCGGTAAAGGCTCGAAGCCAACCCTCATCACTTTCGCTAAAGGGGCCACCGTGCTTATTCAGCACCTGGGTCACACCAATCGTTTTCCCAGCCTTATTGATGATCGGAACACAAAGAATCGAACGCGTGAAGTACCCCGTCTTCTTGTCAAAAGCAGGGTTAAAACGCATATCCGCATAGGCATGGGGAATGTTAATTGATTTGCCGGACTGAAAAACGGCTCCCGCAATACCTAAGTGGTTGGGTAAGCGGATTTGCATCGACTCTAAACCCTGACCCACTTCAGACCAAAGCTGGCTGGTCTTTTCGTCGTTTAAAAATAATGTTGAACGGTCTGCATTTAAGAACTTCGTTGCAGCGGTCATCACTTTACTTAGCAGCGAGCTTAGCTTTATATCGCCCGTTACTTCGGCAACCACATCGATAAACTCGAGCTCTTGTGCTTGCAAGGCTTTCATACGCTCTATATGTTGGGCACTTGGGAAGGCCAAGGCACCTTGACGGATCATCGCTTCAAAACGCTCTAAATCCTTTTTTGTGAATCGCCCCTTATGCTTATTGAGCGTTTGCGCTACACCAATAACT